>CANPDS010000042.1 GCA_947573015.1 uncultured Muribaculum sp. | reverse complement strand
GGGTAAGTTCGGTGAATATCTTGATATAGCGTTCGGCGTCGGCGTCGCTTACGTTGAGCCAGAACTGATAGAACTTGTAGGGTGATGTGTAGCGTGGGTCGAGCCATACGTTGCCGCTCTCGGTCTTGCCGAATTTGCCGCCGTCGGCCTTGGTGATGAGGGGGCAGGTGAGTGCATACGCCTCACCGCCATTGGTGCGGCGTATAAGCTCGGTGCCGGTGGTGATATTGCCCCACTGGTCTGAGCCGCCCATCTGTAGCTTGCAGTTCTTGTTCTGGTTGAGGTAGAGGAAGTCGTAGCCCTGAAGAAGCTGGTATGTAAACTCTGTGAACGACAGGCCGTCGCGAGCCTCTCCGTTGAGACGCTTCTTCACTGAGTCCTTGGCCATCATGTAGTTGACGGTGATGTGCTTGCCTATCTCGCGTGCGAAGTCGAGGAAAGTCCAGTCCTTCATCCAGTCGTAGTTGTTGACAAGCTCGGCGGCATTGGGGGCATCGCTGTCAAAGTCGAGAAACTTCGAGAGCTGTGCCTTCATTCCGGCTATGTTGTGGTTGAGAGTCTCTTCGTTGAGCAGATTGCGTTCGGCCGACTTGCCGGAGGGGTCGCCGATCATGCCGGTTGCTCCGCCTATAAGCGCCAGAGGCTTGTGGCCGCAACGCTGGAAGTGGCGCAGGATCATCACGCTGCACAGGTGGCCGATATGGAGTGAGTCGGCAGTGGGGTCAAAGCCGATGTAGGCTGTTACCTTTTCTTTATTTAGCAGTTCTTCGGTGCCCGGCATCATGTCGTGGAGCATGCCGCGCCATCGCAGTTCTTCTACAAAATTCATTTAATTAAGTGTTTTGTTGATTTTCACCTACAAAATTACTCATTATCCACGTAAAAGCATAGGAGGCCGGGATTTTTTTGCCTGACCTCATTCCTCTTTCATTTAAAATACACCTCTTTTTATCGCTTTCCCTCATTAAGATATTTTTCAGACTCTTTTATTATGTTTGATATCGCGAAAAATAATTGAGGAACAAACAATATCGCAAAAAAGCTTCTATAAATAATTCAAAGTCATCATTGAATGAACAAATTTCGGCGTATTTTATCTTTGGTGGCGTTGATCGTATCCTGGGAGCTGCGATAGCAGCGCGCAGGAATTAGCCTTGGGTAAGCTCGGCGTTAGCCGGGTGCAACCCAAGGATTTAGGGGTGGTACATGTATGTGCTCGGCGTAGCCGGGCGACAATATGTTATTTTGTGGTCTGGCATGATTCTGTCGCCTGTCTACGCCGACTATCGGGTTGGATATATATACTATTAGCCCCATGCTGCGTACAGCTGACGCTGAACTTGCATGGGGCTAATTTCTTCTCGCTGCTAAAGCAGCTCTGTTGGTGTATCTACAAAAGTTCTACGCCTAAGAATGTTTTTTCGTTGTCGTCACTGCAAAAATTGATGCTTTTCCGATGGCGTATTCGCAAAAAAAATCTTTGGCTGAGGGCGTCTCTTTGTTGACGTAAACGGTACTATAAAACTGAGAGGATTTTTACCAGCGTCCGAAGTGGATATTCTCAGGTTTGTATTTGTCCTTAGGCTCATTGTCGGTGGCCGGATAGCCGATAGGCACTACTGCAAGTGGTATTACAGTAGCGGGGAGCCCTAGGCGTTCCTGCACTGCCTGCGTGCGGTCGGTGGTAGGATATACGCCGGTCCATACGGCGCCGAGCCCCATGGCATGAGCTGCAAGCAGGAGATTTTCGGTAGCGGCCGATACATCCTGTATCCAGAAGTCGCGGCCTTCGCCCTCGATGGCTTTGCTCATGTCGCCGCATGTCACGATGGCCAGAGGCGCATGGGTGAGCATCTTGGCGTAGGGGAGCACTTCGGCCAGCGAATCAAGCTGCTCGCGTGTGTCGAGCACCACAAATGCCCACGGCTGTTTGTTGACAGCGGTAGGTGCCGACATGGCTGCACGCAACAATGTATCGATGGTGTCACGGCTCACTGAGCGTTCGGGTTGATACTGGCGCACACTGGTGCGTGTCATTATGTTTTCAATGGCGGCATTGGTTGTGTCTGCTGTTGCAGTGCCGTCGGCCGACTTATTTTCAGTACATGCATTCATAGATATGGCGAGTAGTGCCAAAGCAGCTACTGAAGTTAAAACGTTTGTCTTCATCTAAAGTTTTTTATGTTGGAAGTATCTTTGGCACATGCCAAAGGCCAAAGATACTTCTTTTTTTATTAAACACCATCTAAATATCCTCTAAGAAACTGTTTAAAATTTATTTCACTTTGCTTTTGAGCGTCTTATCAATGCTATTTTGCTCGTTCTTCAGTCATGTAGCTACTGCTACATTCCTTCATCACAAACAAAATATCATTCGATAATCCATCTTAAAATCTACATCAAATAAATTTAAACAGTTTCTAAGTAAAACAATTTTCATGACTTACTTATGCATATTGAGGTGAAACTATGCGGTTTCAATGTTGTCGAGTAGCATTTGCCATTGATATTGAGGCTGATGTCGCGAGGAGTATCATCCGTATTTCCGGCAATTACGGCTATGCTTCCGTCGGGATTGCGGAATGCCAGTATTGAATCGGCATCGGTTCCCTGAGTGTCAAGCATATAGGCGCCTGTCGATACGTTGTGCGACAGTTGCTTCATCAGGTAATACTCCGGATTGTATGTCACCTCACGGGTGTCGCGGTTGATCGAGACCATGCTGTTCTGGTTCCATCCCCACGGACTTACACCGGGTGAGGGGAGTATCATGTTCCAGTAGTGATATGATGTGGCTCCGTTTTTGAAGTAATGCTTCATGAGGTCCCATGTATATTCGGCATACTCCCATGTGTTGCGGCCGTCGCCGCATTCGGTCTCCGTCTGCATGAGCGGCATGTCGGGATACTCTTTGTGTATCACCGGTATGGCCTTCTTTCCGTCCCATTGAAATCCTACACCGCGTATGTACCGGGCGGCGACAGTATCATTCAGAGCCACCCTTACATAGTCGGGATCAGAGGTATTGATGGTGCCGAACACTATCTCCGTATCAACTCCGCTTTTCTCGAAGGCCGGCCCCAGATACCTGCCCACAAAGTAGGCGAGATCCTGGGCACGCCATTTGCAACTTGGAAATATCTGGTTGCTGCACGGCTCGTTCTGTGGGCATACAGCCTCTATCCTGATTCCTTCGTCGCCGTATGCCTTGATGAATTTCAGGAAGTAGTCGGCATAGGTCGACAGATAACCATGCTCCATGCGGAAGCCGGTGCTGTAGTCGGCTATGGCACGTTCGGCAGGCAGACCGTTATATTTGGCGTGGGGCGTTGATGCATAGTGTGAATTGATCTTCATCCATGCCGGTGGAGTCCATGGCGAGGCCCATATCCTCACATCAGGATTGACGGCTTTTGCAGCCTTGATGTATGGGATAAGGATATATCGGTCGCGGGTTATGCCGAAGTTCTGTAGCCCGAAATCGTCGGCGGTGTCGTCGTGTGAATAGTAGTTTAGCGAAAAGTCGTTGGCACCCAACGGCATGCGGCAATATTCGAAGTGTACGCCGTCAGGCCCGAAAATGGCTTCCATGACTTTTGTCTGTTCGGCACCGGGGAGGAGTTGCAGGGCATCCCATCCCATTTCGTTGAAGCAACCGCCTATGCCGCTGATACGCTGTGCAGTAGCGTCAGGATTGATGGTGATAGCGTTGGTCAACGGTGTGCCGCTCACATTTACTTTCTGACTTTCCCAGCCAGACTCACGGGTAGTGGAATGGCTCTCAACTTTGGCTATGGCGCTTATTGCGGTAAACATGGCCATGCCGCTTATCATTAATTTCAGTCTCATCTTTTAAAATTGCATAATACTTAATAAGAGGGTGTCGTACAAATGTACGACCCTCTAAAAATGACTTTGAGCAGGTGCTTATTCCTCCATTTCTATAGTCAGTTCGCCGCCGTTCATTATGTCGGTGTGGGAGATCTCATAATCCACGAGTCCCTTGCCGTTGAGCTTCATGGAGCGTATGTGTTTCTTCTCAGGCGCGTTGCCGGGAACATTGATGGAGAATGTCTTGCCGTCGGCGAGATGCAGCGTGGCCTTGCGGAACATGGGACGTCCGATAGCGTATGACGGTTTGCCGGGGCAGAATGAATATAACCCCAGTGAGCTGAGTGCGTACCATGCCGACATCTGTCCCACATCCTCATTGCCGGCCAGGCCGTCGGGGGCTGTGTGGTATTGCGTGCGCATGATGTGGTCTACAAGGGCCTGTGTCTTGCGCGGTTCGCCTATATAGTTGTAGATGTAGGGTATATGGTGGCTTGGCTCGTTGCCGTGGGCATATTGGCCGATAAGGCCTGTCACATCGGCGGCGGCTGATTTGTTGCCGGTGAGTTCGGAACTCATGGTGAAGAGCGAGTCGAGCTGTTGGTCGAGCACCTCTTTTCCGCCCATCGCGCTCATAAATCCATCGATATCCTGAGGTACGAACCACGACCATTGCCAGGCGTTACCCTCCACATAGTCCGACGGACGCTCCACTGAGCATGGATCGAACGGAGTGGTCCAGCTACCGTCGCTGAGCCGTCCGCGCATTTTCTTGGTCGAAGGGTCAAGATAATGGCGGTAGGCTTGAGCCAGCGAGTCGTAGCGTATGCGCAGATCTTCGCGGCCCATCCGTTCGGCAAGACGGGCTATCAGCCAGTCGTTGTAGGCAAATTCAAGACCCAGTGCTACCGAACTTCCTGTTTTGTCGCAGGGGATAATACCTTCTGGCAAATTCTTGTAGCGCAGCGCTTCCGGCATAATCTTATGGTGGAGCACTGAGCGGTCCATGGCAGGGGTGATACCGGTGGTATCATATACCGATGAGCGTATGGATGCTTCCAGTGCTTTTTCGAGATCGAAGTCGCACTGTCCCTTCATGGCGGCATCCACAATAACCGACACGGCATGATAGCCTATCATTGTACCAGTCTCGTTCGATGCGAGTTCCCATTTGGGCAGGATTCCCTGTTCGTCATACTTCCTGAGCAGCGATCGTATGTAGGCTTGGTTATCGTCTGGTGTAATCAATGTGTATAGCGGATGCAACGCCCGGAAAGTATCCCACAGCGAGAACACTGTGTAATTGGTATAGGCTGTGTCTCGTGCGATTTCGTGTGCCATGGTGCGGTAGCGGCCATCGGTGTCGGATGCCACTCCTGGCTGCACGAGTGTATGGTAGAGCGAGGTATAGAAAATTTCTTTCTGGTCATCCTCGTCGGTTTCTATGTCGATGCGGGCCAGCTCGTTGTTCCAGATTTCGTCGGCCTGCTCTGCCACTGCGTCAAAGTCCCAGCCCGGAGCTTCCGCTTCAAGGTTGAGATGCGCGCCGTTTTCGTCGACAGCCGACAGCCCGACCTTGGCCAGCAATTGATTTGCGCCATCCGGCAGATCGAATGTGAGCACCGCTTTGGCGTTGGCTGAATTTACAGAGTCGCCGGCTACGGCATTGTCGGCATCGGCATAAAATTGGGCCTTGAATGGAGCCGAGAATACGGCGTAGAAGTATATGTCGCGGCATGGTGCCCATCCCTTTACAGTGCGCATGCCTACGAGCACTGAGTCGTTCAGTGCTCGTAGCTTGGTCACAGGATGCTTGCGGCTGTGTATGCTTGGCTCCATGTCCACGATCAGGCTATGGCGTGATGCGCCGGTGGGGTAGGTGTAGCGGTGCCATCCGGTGCGCAGTGTGGCAGTAAGCTCAGCTATGATCGAGTCATCATCGAGCGTTACTTTGTAATATCCCGGACGTGCGGTCTCGCGTTCATGTGAGAAGCGTGAGCGGTAGCCATTTTCAGGGTCGTATTTCTCGCTGATGTGCAACGGTTTCTCGGCGGTGACAGGCATGAACAGTATGTCGCCGTAGTCGCCGATACCGGTGCCGCTCAGATGGGTGTGGCTGAATCCGGCTATTGATGTATCATCGTAGTGGTATCCAGCGCAAGCATCCCATCCGTTGAAGCGCGTGTCGGGGCTAAGCTGTACCATTCCGTGGGGTAGGGTGGCTCCGGGAAATGTGTGTCCGTGACCTCCTGTTCCGATAAACACATTGACATGGTCGGTATACGACGGGTTATCAGTAGGCACATGTGAGCATGCGCAGAAACCGAGCAGTCCCGCGCAAAGTGCGATAGCTGAAAGCTTTTTCATAAATCAGTGGCATTAATGATCGTTTCGATAGTTACTTTTGCAAATATAGCCAAATATACGGATAAGTCGAGTGCAATGCCAAATTTATTTGAGCATTGCCGAGCGTGAGTATATAGGGCATAGCCAAATACACGGATAAGTCGAGCGCAATGCCGAATTTAAACAGTGTATTATATGCTATGAAGCTTTTTTAACCGGTGTATGTGGGATTGGAAGAAGTAAAATTGCTAACTTTGTAGTTGCTTGTGGCAATCTGTTGCTGCATAGCAGTTAACTACTTATGCGACAAATATGAAATTCATTAAAGAGCATTCTGGCAAGATTATTTCCACAATGTGGATTGTGTTCGGTCTATGTATAGCCGGCGCATGCCTTTTCCTCTTTCTGATATACAACGGCATCATCGGATACATGCCTCCTGTGGAGGAACTTAAAAATCCTACCGACCGTTTTGCCTCGATCATATATTCTGCCGACGGCGAGGAGCTTGGTCGATATTTCAACGGTACGGGCAATCGTGTATACGTCGATTTCGACGACATATCGCAGCATGTGATCGACGCGCTTATCGCCACTGAGGATTCGCGTTTCGAGGACCATTCTGGTATCGACGTGCGTGCCCTCGGTCGTGTGGCAGTCAAGACCGTGCTCATGGGCCAGAAGAACGCAGGTGGTGGATCGACCATCACACAGCAGCTTGCCAAGCAGCTATACTCCCCTTCGAGCCAGGGCCTTATGCAGCGTGCGTTGCAGAAGCCGATCGAATGGATGATCGCCGTGAAGCTCGAACGCTTCTACTCAAAGGATGAGATAATAAAGATGTATCTCAACCAGTTCGACTTCCTCTACAATGCGGTGGGCATAAAATCGGCTGCATACGTTTATTTCGGAAAGGATCCAAAGGATCTCAACATACAGGAAGCCGCCACTCTGGTGGGAATGGTGAAAAATCCTTCCTACTACAATCCGGTACGTAAACCCGAACGCACGCGTGAACGCCGCAACGTGGTGCTTGAACAGATGTACAAGGAGGATCTCATCACACGTGAGGAACTTGACTCCCTGCAGGCTCTCCCTCTTGAACTTGCATTCCACCGCGTTGATCATAAGGAGGGGCCGGCGCCATATTTCCGCGAGGAATTGCGCCGCATGCTGCGTGCCAAGCATCCGGTACGTTCTGATTATCGTGGCTGGGAGAAGCAGAAATTTATCGACGATTCAATCGCTTGGGAGACCAATCCGCTTTATGGATGGATTGAGAAAAACCCCAAGCCCGATGGCACTAAATATGACATATACACCGACGGTCTGAAGATATACACCACCATCGACTCACGCATGCAGCGCTATGCCGAGGAGGCGGTAGTGGAGCATCTGGGCTCTACGCTTCAGCCGAGTTTCTTCCGTGAGAAACGTGGTGTAAATGGTGCGCCTTACACCACCAATCGCGAGGAACTGTCATCATCACAGCTCGCATCGCTGATCGATAAGGCCGTGAAGCAGACTGACCGCTACTATCAGATGAAGCATGCAGGGGCTTCTGAGGCTGAGATAAAGAAGGCTTTCGCCACCAAGCAGGATATGAAGATATTCACCTACAACGGTATGGTCGACACTCTGATGTCGCCTATGGATTCGTTGATGTATACCAAGCATTTCCTGCGTGCCGGATTCATGTCGATGGATCCCGTTACCGGGCATGTGAAGGCATATGTGGGTGGACCCAACTTCTCGGCCTTCCAGTATGATATGGTATCGACCGGACGCCGTCAGATCGGATCTACCATAAAGCCGTTTCTCTATACCTACGCCATGGAGGAGGGCTTCACTCCCTGCGATGAATTGCTCAACGAACAGCCTACCATATATGATGAGGTAGGTCGTCCGTGGTCGCCGCGCAACTCCGGATCGGCACGCGTAGGAGAGATGGTCGATCTGCGATGGGCACTTACCAACTCCAACAACTGGATCTCCGCGCGGTTAATGGCTCAGTTGTCGCCGGCAACTCTGGTGCGCAATATGCACAATTTCGGCATCACCAATAAGCTCGACCCCGTCATCGCCCTCTGTCTTGGCCCGTGCGATGTGTCGGTAAAGGAGATGGTGACGGCGTATTCGGCATTTGCCAACAAGGGGATGCGCGTCGATCCGATGTTTGTTACCGCAATTGCCGACAACAATGGCAATGTCATAAGCGAGTTCACCCCACGCCATACCGAGGTTATCTCTACAGAGGCATATTATAAGATTCTGTCGATGCTGCTCAATGTGGTCGACGGGGGTACAGGCAACCGTCTGCGCCGTGCTCCATACAATCTTACCGCTCAGATGGGTGGTAAGACTGGTACCACCAACTCCAACAGCGACGGTTGGTTTATGGGATTCACTCCTCAGCTCGTGTCGGGCACATGGGTAGGTGGTGAGGAGCGTTATATCCACTTCAACGGCATGGCAATGGGACAGGGTGCATCAATGGCGCTTCCTATCTATGGCAAATTTATGCAGAAAGTATATGCCGATCCACTGTTGCCTTACAGTCAGGATGCGCGATTTGTGTTCCCCGAGGATATAAATCTATGCGCCAAGGAGTATTATGGCGAATTTGTCGATGAGACTCATGATGCCGGCGAGTCGATTGAAGGGGTGTTCGACTGATATCAGTCCGCTCCGGTGAGCGGTATGTCGCGCAGCAGTATCTTGTCGTAGCTATCAATGGCACGTTGCATATTCTCCTCCACGGTAGCTATAAGATTGTGGAACTGGGTGTCGAATTCGGGTATGAAATCATCGGTGCCCTGGGCGTTAAGCCGACCTACCACAAGCCCCAGTGTGATTTTCGATGGATCGATAGCGGGTTGGTAGGCAGTCTCCTCTTCTGCTACCGCCACTGCAGACAGCAGTTTGGCCGCTACCATCTCATGCAGCAACTGTGTCACGAGCCGCGAGGGCATGTGGTAGTATGCTGCGAAGTCGGTGACGCGCAATGGCGCACGCTCCGCTTCGAAGCGTTGCACGATGACCGTCATGAGCGCAACGGCTATCTTACGTTTGTAGTCGAGCGAGATGGTGGAGATGTCGTTGGTGAAGTTGAATTGGAATATGTTTTGCGAGGAATAGCACAGTACGGCTCCCGACAGGGTGATGGTCCACACCAGTTGCAGTCATATGAGCAGCAACGGCAGGAATGCGAACGAACCGTATATGGCATTGTATTTCGACACGTAGATCTGCCCTGACAGGAACAGGTATTGGAGAATCTGGAATGCGGTACCGGCGAATACTCCGCTAAGAAAAGCATTCTTAAACCGTACCTTGGTGTTGGGAAATGCAAGATACATCCCTGTGAACGACATCCATGTCAATACAAATGGTGCTACATCGAGCACTATCTTTACCGCCGGAGAGATGAAGTGGAGCCGAGGATTGTCGACCAATGTATAGCTCATCATCACCGATATACCGCTTGAGCATATCATCAGTATCGGCAGCAGAAACAGTATTGCCGTATAGTCTATGATCTTGCGCCCGAACGAGCGGTCGCGCGTCACTCCCCACACCGTGTTGAATGTGTCTTCGATGTTGCTCATCAGTGAGATCATGGTCCAGAGCAACACCACTATGCCCACCCCGACAAACACACCTTGCGAGGCCTGCGACAGATAGCTGTTTACGAAGTCTATCCCAGTCTCCAGGGCATGTTTCTGCGATGGTAGCACCTGAAACAATTGTGTCTGCAGCAGGTTCTCAAAGCCGAAACCACGTCCTATGGCAAAGAGCAGAGCGAGAGCAGGCACTATGGCAAGAAGCGTGTTGTAGGTGAGGGCCGACGCGCGGTTTTGCAGATCAGTGTTCAGGAATGACCGCACCGTAAGATTGAGTGTCTTGATGGTGTTGACCTTCCAGTTGCGTCGCGTGTCGCTCCACACTCCATCCGAAGCGTAGCGGAAAAACGAATTCATGCGTATCATCGTCAGCCGCACGCGTGCCGCAGTACGGGCCTGTAGCTTTGCCAGTTTGCTGTTCTTATTCATAATTCTGTTGCCAGACTTGTGGTTTTATCTCTCGCTGTTCTCATTTTGCTGATTCGACATGGAATTCTGAATTTGACATCCGGAAATATGTTGATCATGTCGTCACCTTTTTTTACAACAAAAATCTGGGACAAATATATCATTTCGTCCGGATATTTATGTTGGTGTCAAAAAAAATATGTAGCTTTGGGAATATCAGTTCAAGTATATTGAATTTACTACCTTAAATATTCTAATAAAAAAATATTCTGATTAAAAATGACACCAGAAGACAAAATTACACTTGAAGAAAAAGGCATAGCCCCCGAACTATTGGAGGCTCAGCTTAAGCGTTTTGAGACAGGTTTTCCCTATCTGCGCATAATTGATTCAGCCCGAGTGGGTGCCGGTATACTATCGCTCGACGAGGCCGCTCAGCAGCAGGCCGTGGAACGTTGGCAGAAGTATCTGGCCGATGGTGGCGAGGTGTATAAGTTTGTGCCCGCCTCCGGAGCGGCATCGCGCATGTTCAAGGCGCTTTTCGCCTATCTCGATGGTGAGGCCAATGCTCCCAAGCCCGGAAGCGATGTGGAGCAGCTGCTCGACCGTATCACCGACTTCGCTTTCTTCCCGGAACTTGATGAGGCATGTCTCCGTCTCTATGGCAAGGATATAGCCGCGCTCAAGGCCGAGGGCCGCACAAAGGAGATTGTGGCAGCCCTGCTCAACAAGGAGGGGCTCAACTATGGTCAGTTGCCGAAGGGATTGCTTAAGTTCCATTCTTATGCCGAAGGAGCACGCACTCCGCTTGAGGAGCATCTTGTAGAGGGGGCGCAGACAGCTACCGATAAGGATGGCAATGTGAATCTGCATTTCACTGTATCGCCTGAGCATCGTGCGCTTTTCGAGGAGAAGATCGCCGCTGCCGTTCCAGGTTTTGAGAAAGCACTGGGAGTGCGCTACCACATTTCACTCTCGGAGCAGAAGAAGTCGACCGATACTGTGGCTGTCAATCCCGACAACACTCCGTTCCGCGAGGATGGTAAGTTATTGTTCCGTCCCGGTGGTCACGGCGCTCTCATACAGAATCTCAACGATATTGACTCCGCCGTAGTTTTCATCAAGAATATCGACAATGTGGTGCCCGACTCGCAGCGCGCAGCTACGCTGCAGTATAAGAAGGTTATCGCCGGATGTCTTGTGGAGACACACGACCGCATCGTGAAATATCTTGACATGATCGACCGTGGCGCATACACTATCGACGATGTGCGCGAGATGATCGCATTCATGCACGATACCCTGAACATCCGCGACGAGAAGATGAAACATATGGAGGATGCCGATCTGGTGCTCTATATCCGTGCCAAACTCGACCGTCCTCTGCGTGTGTGCGGCATGGTGCGCAACGAGGGTGAACCCGGTGGTGGCCCGTATATCACCGTCAATCCCGATGGTTCCACATCTCCCCAGATACTTGAGAGCACTCAGATCGATCCGGCATGTGATGCCTACAAGGAGATGGTAGCCAAGGCTACACACTTCAATCCGGTCGACCTCGTTTGCTACATAAAGGATGTGAAGGGTGGAAAATATAATCTGCCCGACTATGTCGATCCCGACACCGGATTTATTTCTTCAAAGTCGCGCAACGGCCGCGAACTTCGTGCGCTGGAACTCCCGGGCCTTTGGAATGGTGCCATGAGCGATTGGAACACTCTTTTTGTTGAAGTCCCCGTGGCCACATTCAATCCCGTAAAGACTGTAAACGATCTCCTCCGTCCCGTCCATCAGTAATTACCATATTGCAACGGCGCGCTAAAGCGTCGCCCTCCCGGTCACCGTCAATGGCCATATTTGTGCCGGCTCTGACTTGGATGGCGACGCTTTAGGGCGCCGTTGGCTTATCTGGTGCGCAGCAGGCTGTTCGATCATGGCTCTCGTTGCCAATAAGTCGGTACAAAAAAATCAGGGAGGTATACGGATTGGATACCTCCCTGATTGTATCTGGTTGATGTAAGTAGACAGATTATTTTGCCTTCTTGCGGTTGCCGTAGCGGCTCATGAACTTGTCTACGCGACCTGCTGTGTCGACGAGCTTCTGCTTGCCGGTGAAGAAGGGGTGCGAA
>CANPDS010000041.1 GCA_947573015.1 uncultured Muribaculum sp. | reverse complement strand
TGTGCTCACATACAAGATAGTGCATCTGCTACGCTCGGGCTATGAGCCGTGGCGCATTCTTGCCTTGACTTTTACCAACAAGGCTGCACGTGAGATGCGTGAACGTATCGAGGCTATGGTCGGGCCTGAAATTGCATCGCGCCTGTGGATGGGTACATTCCATAGCATATTTGCGAAGCTCCTTAGACTTAATGCTGAGGCGATTGGCTTCAAAAACAGTTTCACGATATATGATGCCGCCGATTCAAAGTCATTGATAAGGACCATTTTGCGCGACATGGAGCTTGACGACAAGGTGTATAAACCCAATGTGGTCGCCTCGGCAATATCGAATGCCAAGAATGCCCTTGTGTCGCCTGAAGCTTATCTTGCCGACAGGTCGCAGTTTGCCTCTGATGAGCGGGCCAAGCGTCCGGCACTTG
This sequence comes from uncultured Muribaculum sp., assembly GCA_947573015.1. Classification (GTDB taxonomy): domain Bacteria; phylum Bacteroidota; class Bacteroidia; order Bacteroidales; family Muribaculaceae; genus Muribaculum. The sequence continues at coordinate 11,917 of CANPDS010000041.1, read as the reverse complement.
GAGTGATATATCGTGCCTACTGTTCGCGTTGCCGTCAGGCTGGCGCCATGGACTTTGATGATCTGCTCTATTATACCAATGTTCTGCTGCGAGATAATCCTGAGATAAAAGAGAAGTATCAGGATTATTTCCGCTATGTGCTTGTAGATGAGTATCAGGATACTAATTTTGCACAGCATGTAATCATACGTCAGTTGTGTGAGAAATCGAGTGCGCTGTGTGTGGTGGGTGATGATGCCCAGAGTATCTACTCATTCCGAGGTGCCAACATTAGCAATATACTGAATCTCAATAAATCATTTCCGGGACTGCGCATTTTCAAGCTTGAGCAGAACTATCGGTCGACACAGAATATCATCAATGCGGCCAATACGCTGATTGCAAAAAACAAGGAGCAGATACCCAAGCAGGTGTTCTCGCGTAATGACGTGGGTTCGCGCATAGAGGTGGTACAGACCTACAGCGACTATGAAGAGGCGATACTTGTGGCCAACAAGGTGTCACAGATGCAGATGCGCTCCCACGATCAGTATAATGAGTTTGCTATTCTTTACCGCACCAACTCTCAGTCGCGACGTCTGGAGGAGTCGCTGCGCAACCGCAATATACCTTACCGCATCTACGGCGGTCTGTCGTTCTACCAGCGCAAGGAGGTGAAGGATGTCGTGGCATATATGCGTCTGGCGGTGAATCCTGATGATGACGAAGCATTGAAGCGTGTCATAAACTATCCGGCAAGAGGTATCGGTGAGACTACCATACGTCGACTTATACATGCAGCCATAGAGAGTAGGGTAAGTATGTGGCGTGTAGTCACTGATCTTGACAGCTATGATACCGGACTTAAAGGTGCCGCGATAAAAAAGGTGACCGTCTTTGCTGAATTGATCCAGAGGTTTGTGGGCATGGTCACGTCCGGAGCTCCTGCCGATGATATTGCTCGTGCGATAGTGGAGGACACAGGAATGCTATCCTCGCTCATTCATGACAATACACCTGAGAGCATCTCCAAGCAGGAGAATATACGTGAGCTCCTTCAAGGTGTGTCGGAGTTTGTAGCCGAGCGTATTGAGCAGGATGCGGAAGGAACCCCATCGTTGGTAGAGTTTCTAAGCACTGTATCGCTCGCTACGGATCAGGATATGAGCGACAGCAACGGTGAGGCTGTGACCCTTATGACAGTGCATGCCGCCAAGGGCCTTGAATTTAACAATGTGATCATTGTCGGGGTGGAGGAGGAACTCTTCCCTTCGGCCATGAGCAGCGACACAATCCGTGGCGTGGAGGAGGAGCGACGCCTGCTATATGTCGCCATAACCCGTGCCCGGCGTCATTGTGTGCTCACATATGCCGGAAGCCGCTACCGCAACGGGCAGACTACGCCTACACGTCCGTCTCGCTTTATAGCCGATATTGACCGCAGCTACCTTTATCTGGCCCCCGGCAGCGAATATGCACATTCCGACAGCGTGATCAATCCGCTCGACAATTACCGCGATTCGATGCGCCGCCCCGACAGGTCGCGATCGTTTATTCATCCGCTTGTAGATTCGGCGGCAACTGTATCACAGTCGGGGAATCCTGTTGGCGGCACGCCTGCCGCTGATGGTGAGGTGCATGATGTGGGCGAACTCAAGGTGGGAATGCGCATAGAGCATTCGCGATTTGGCCTCGGCACCATCATCGGTGTGGCAGAGAATGCGCCAAGTCCTACCATCACAGTGGAATTCAAAGTGGTTGGAGAGAAAAAACTTTTTCTCCGATTTGCCCGATTTAATATAATTGACGACTAATAGATATATTGAAAGATTATTATGGATGCCTCTCAGCTTTCCACTCCTTACTATATAGTATATGAAGACCGCATACGCCGCAATCTTGAATTGATAACCTCGGTAGCGCGTGATGCCGGTGTGGATATAATAATGGCTTTCAAGGCCAACGCCTTGTGGCGCACATTTCCGGTGGTGCGAGAATATATCACCGACTCTACGGCAAGTTCGCTAAATGAGATGCAGCTTGGCAATGAGGAATTGGGCGGTAATGTGCACACTTATTGCCCGGCATATACACCGGCCACCATACGGCGTTTTATTGAGGGTAGCAGCCACATTACTTTCAACTCCATATCGCAATGGGAGCGATTCCGCAATGATGTGGAGGAGTATAATGCTTCTCATCCTGAGAGCCATGTAAGCCCCGGACTTCGGGTAAATCCTATGTGTTCGGTAATTGAGACTGACATATACAATCCGGCTGTTCCAGGGTCGCGTTTTGGTGCTACATGGCAGCAGATAGGAAAGAAGCTTCCTGACGGAATAGAAGGTTTGCATTTCCATGCGTTGTGCGAGTCGACCTCCTACGATCTGGAGAAGGTGCTGTGTGTGTTTGAGGAAAATTTCAGCCGCTACCTGCCGCAGGTGAAGTGGGTGAATATGGGAGGGGGACATTTGATGACACGTGAAGGATATGATACACGCCACCTTGTGGAACTGTTGCGTGGATTCAAGGCACGCTATCCGTGGCTTAAGGTGATCCTTGAGCCGGGGAGCGCTTTCATGTGGCGTACAGGCGACCTCGTGACCTCTGTGGTCGATGTTGTGGAGAATCAGGGTGTGAAAACAGCCATTATCGACGCTTCATTCGCGTGCCATATGCCTGATTGTCTCGAGATGCCTTATAAGCCGGCGATTTCCGAGAGTGTTGATCCTGCCGAAGGATTGCCGGTGTATCGTCTTGGTGGTAATTCGTGCCTCAGCGGTGATTTTGTGGGCGACTGGACATTTCCGGCTCCATTGAAGATGGGCGATCGCCTCACACTTGAGGATATGAACCATTATACAACGGTGAAAACCACAATGTTCAATGGCATACAGCATCCTGATATAGTGTGGTGCGACGCCAACGGCGATTGCTCGCTGCTGCGGCGTTTCACTTATGAGGATTATAAAAAACGGATGGACTGACAGTTTTCGGTCTGTACGACACCCTCTAAATATTTTCTTAAACAAGTCTTGAAATTATGCCGAAATATTCTGTTATAGTACCGGTCTACAATCGTATCGATGAGGTGGACGATCTGTTGAAGAGTCTTGCTTCACAGACATTCACCGACTTTGAGGTGGTGATCGTAGAGGATGGCTCTACTGCTCCCTGCGAAGATGCTGTAAGGCGTTATGCCGATGCGGTTGATGTGAAGTATTTCTATAAATCGAATGAAGGAAGATCCATAGCCCGCAATTATGGCATGGACAGGGCTTCGGGTGATTATTTCATATTCTTCGATTCAGACTGCGTGATACCATCGGGATATTTCGAGCACCTTGATAAGGCGTTGGCCTCACATCCTCTCGACTGCTTTGGTGGTCCGGATGCAGCCCATGATTCGTTTACGCCAACTCAAAAGGCCATCAATCACTCCATGACCTCGTTCCTGACTACCGGAGGAATACGTGGAGGAAAGGTAAGTCTTGAGAAATTCACACCACGCACATTCAACATGGGTTACTCTCGCCGCGTTTATGAGCGCGTGGGGGGCTTCCGTGAAATGTTCTCTGAGGATATTGATATGAGCACACGCATACGTCAGGCCGGATTCAATATCGGGCTGATACATGATGCTCCGGTATACCATAAGAGGCGCGTTGATTTCCGCAAGTTCCTGCGTCAGGTGTACGTCTTCGGCATGTCGCGCATCACACTTTACCTGTTGTATCCCGATTCTCTTAAGCTTGTGCATTGGTTGCCTGCGGTGGCGGTTACGGGCGCTATTGTTCTCCTTGCGCTCGGTATATTCCTTTCACCGTGGTTTCTGCTCCCGGTGTTTTTGTATCTGATGGCTATCTGGATTGCGGCCATGTTTGCGACCCGTTCGATGAAAATAGCCACTCTTGCAGTTCCAGCAAGTATCATACAGCTCGGTGGATATGGTTGTGGCTTTCTGAAGGCATACTTTACCAAGATTGTTTTGGGGCGTGGCCGCAATGTAGCAGAAGAGATCGATATGCGCAGGGGGAAGTGACATCTCTGTTGGCATTTATTGCGAATCTTTTGATATAAATTTTACTATATATATGGAATCTCCTCAACCCGAAGTGCGTGATTATATCCTTATCGAGGATATCGCACCCTCTGATCGTCCGCGCGAGAAGGCTATGCGCGATGGTGTCGGCTCGTTGTCTACCCCAGAGCTTATAGCCATAATTTTCGGTAACGGCATGCGCGGCAAGTCAGTGCTTACCATGAGTCAGGAACTGTTGCGACGCTACAGCGGTTGTCTTTCTGATATTGCTGCACGTTCAGTAAGGGAGATCGTACGTGATAATCCCGGAGTCGGGCCAGCAAAGGCCATAGGGCTGTTGGCGGCTTTCGAGCTTGGCATGCGGTGTCGTGATGAGGATGTGGAACGTAAACCGGTGGTGAGGGGGAGTGACAGTGTATATGCCCTCATGCGTCGTCAGTTGCAGCATATACATCATGAGGAATTCTGGGTGCTGTTGCTTTCGCGCAGTAATGCTGTGGTGGATCGTGTGCAGATAAGCAGCGGAGGCACAGCAGCTACTGTGGTAGATCCGAAGCTGATATTCAAGCGCGTGATGGAGCGTGGTGATGCTGTATCGGCAATAATTCTGGTGCATAACCATCCATCGGGCAATTGCAGGCCGAGCATGGAAGATGACCGGCTGACTTTACGATTGAAGGAGGGTGGCAAACTGCTTGATGTGGCGGTGCTTGACCATATCATAATCACGCCGACAAGTTATTTTTCCTATGCCGACGAAGGCAAGATGTAAGAGGTATTATCGGCCTCCTGTGGTAGAGTGATTTACATCTGCATCAGCATTGATGAGTTTGTTTGCACCACGTTTTTGCCGTCCCCATTGAAGGTTATAACTTATGCTTATGTAAGGCACACGCATATCAATGCGCATGTGTTGCTCATTACTATTCCATTGGCTGAGCGATTTTGACCCTTGATCAAATTTTCCGAACGGGATCAACATTCCTGCTTCAAACTGCCAGTTTTTCCAATTATAATCAGCAGCGATAACATTGATGTCCTCGCCCCAGCTGATTTTTTCGCCCCAAAGGTCTCTTTGCGCCTTCACATATTGAAATACAAGTTGAAATCCCTTGTACTTGAACATCAAGGCAGCATCACCACTCCATGTGTGGTTGTAAAGAGTATATGTATTGCCCTTCATGCGTTCTGCTTTATACTGGATTGTTCCTGAGAACGTAAGCCAATTGGGAATAATCTGAATATGCTCAGTGATCCAAAAACTTAGATTCTGCAATCCATTGCTATTCTCATATGAAGTAATCAAACGATCATTATCCCAATATAAATAAGGGGTTATGGCATTTGGACTTGTAAATGCCCTGATGCCAAACGAACCACTAACTCTCTGGTTGAAAAGATTATGACCATATCGGAGTGTCAACATATACGAGGATGATGTTTTCAAATTTGAATTTCCAATACGCCATTGAAATCCGTCAAGCTGTTGAGGTGCAATATTGGTCTCAGTCAATGAGGGAGCTGACTGCCATGATGTGAACACGAGCCGGAAATTGTGATTCTGATTCAGTGAATATGTCACTGTGGCTTGTGGCCGCAGATTCCAGGTGCTATTTCCTTGATTGGTTTCTTTGAATTTGAATGATGTGTATTGCGCTCCGAGTCCACCTGTAAGTGTAACATTGTTGATGCGTTGAAAGTATTCTGCGAAGAAATACGCTTTATCCTGTCGCTGATGAAAAACGTCACCATCAAGGTTCTCATAAATGGAGCGGTTGCGATTGGCTGTGTAGGAGGCTCCTGCAGTAAGTTTTGAGGAACGCCACTGCTTGATGTAGTCAGCTTCAAGTCCATAGGCTTGATTGCGGTCTGTTATATATGTACTTACGTTGGTTATATATTCTGGAGCGTCTTCGTATCGTTCAAGGTAATCCGAATAGGAATGTCCCGAATATAATGATGTGCTGAAGTCAACGACAAGAGTCTGGCGATGTGCGAAATGCTGTTCCAGATATGCTGAAAAGTGAGGCGTTGTCCCGACACGTCCGGATTCATCGTTCAACAGAATGTCTTGCGCGCCATTACTCAGAGACAACAAGCCATGATAGCGGGTGAGATCTGAGAAAGTCCGATTGGCAACCAGCTGGACATAGAACACTGTCGTATCGGGCTTAATGTAATTATATGAAAGCCAACCTGCACCGTGTAAGTTATTTAGGTTGCCGCCGAGAGGGGCTTCTATTCTCGTCAGTTCTTTTCCATCGTGCCACGTAAATGTCTCTATATAATTGCGGTGGGCCTTGATTCCATCAGTGAGTTTGAAGTATCCGCCCACTTCACATTGCGAATGCCCGGTATTAAATTTGACATTAGCCTGATACTCTCCCCAGCCGCAGTTTAATGCAGGTTTTGCCTGCGCCATAAGCGAACCTCCGACAGTAGGATTAGTCACGATAAAGTTCAGAACATAATTCGCTCCTTCGTAACGTAATCCGGGATTATCGATCCATTCAACACGCTTTATGGTTTCAGGAAGCAGTGCTGTAACTTGCTCAATTGTGGATTCTCTTCCATTGATGCGTACCTGTACGGATTGTCCTGCCGCGCTGATTGAGCCAAGCGCATCATTGATTGTGAGCGTTGGAATCATGAGGTTGCGAAGTAGCTGCATACCATTTTTGGAATTGTCAACCGCACTCATAGACGGATGATATACATCCATGTCGGCTTTGCGGATAACTTTTGGCGCTTGAATAACTACCTCAGTGAGTTCCTGCGCAGGTATGGAATCAGTCGGTATATTGGCAAACGCGACAAAATTAGCTGAGAGCATTGTGATAAACAGAAGCATTTTTACCATATTCAGATATCGTTTTTCTAATCAGATGCAACATACCATCAGTTGGTTGCAATAAATCTCGACAAATATTGAGGCAACGACAAAAAGAATATGCGATGTGTTTTTCAATATGCAGGTGGTATAGTTGCCTTTGTCCAAATGAAAAAATGCTAAAATTCTATGAGTCAGAGGTTGTGCTAATCGAAGACCAATGGGAGTTTCACCGCAAATACATTGAATTAAAAATGGTGAATAATCATAAAAAATCCCAAGATGTTATTCTTTGGCATTTATTTCTTCATAAAGCACATATTTAGTACGATTTAAAAATCGTAATTTGCTGATATGCAGCATGAATATAGTTATGCATCACTAGGATATGTGAAAATAATACTCAATATCCGATAATATTTTATAATTCCATATGCTTTTTTCTTGCTAATTTTGGGTTGAAACGTTACCTTTGTAAATACCTCTTCCTCCAAATCATTCTATCTACCCATTAAAATTTGATCAAATACCTTATACCAAAACTTTCAAGATATGGAAAATGAAGCACTCATCAAGACGGTGACAGAAAAAGCACAAAGCTGGCTCGCCGACGGTTACGACGAAGAAACACGCGCTGAGGTGCGCCGTATGCTCGATGCCGACGACAAGTCGGAGCTAATCGATAGTTTCTATCGCGATCTCGAATTTGGCACCGGTGGTCTGCGCGGCATCATGGGCGCCGGCACCAACCGCATGAATATATATACCGTAGGCGCTGCAACTCAGGGTCTTGCCAATTATCTTAAGGTTGCCTTCAAGGATGAGCCTCAGATATCAGTAGTGGTAGGGCATGATGTCCGTAATAATTCACGCAAATTTGCTGAAATAGTTGCTGATATCTTCTCTGCCAATGGCATCAAAGTTTATCTTTTTGACAGCTTCCGTCCTACTCCCGAACTTTCTTTCGCTATCCGTGAGCTCGGATGCCAGAGCGGTGTCAACATCACTGCTTCGCACAATCCCAAGGAATATAACGGCTACAAGGCATATTGGAGCGACGGCGCACAATTTATAGCTCCCCACGATGTAAATGTGATCGAGTATGTAAACCGCATAAACGGTATCGGCGAGATCAAGTTCAAGGGCAATCCTGATCTGATCACTATCATCGGTGACGAAATGGACCAGAAGTTCCTTACAGCAATCAAGGGTCTGCAGCTCAGCCCCGAGGCTGTAAAGCAGTTCCACGATCTTAAGCTTGTCTACACTCCTATACATGGCACAGGCGTGAAGCTCATACCTGCTTCGCTCCGTAACTATGGTTTCACTAATATCATTAATGTGCCCGAGCAGGATGTGACTTCTGGCGACTTCCCCACAGTGGCCTCACCTAATCCTGAGGTGCCTTCAGCAATGGCAATGGCAATCGCAAAAGCCAAGGAAGTGGAGGCCGACCTGATACTTGCTTCCGATCCCGATGCCGACCGTATCGGATGCGTGCTGCGCGATGACAACGGTGAATATGTGCTCATCAACGGCAACCAGATCGTGATGATCCTTCTCAACTACATCATGACACGCAATAAGGAGCTTGGACGTATCACGGGTAAGGAATATATCGTGAAGACTATCGTTACCACAGAGACAATCAAGTCGATTGCCGACAAGAATGGCTTCAAGATGTACGACTGCTACACTGGCTTCAAGTGGATCGCTGCCGTGATCCGCGAGAATGAGGGCCTTGGACGTTATCTCGGCGGAGGTGAGGAGAGCTACGGTTTCCTCGCTGAAGATTTCTGTCGCGATAAGGATGCAGTGAGCGCTATATCGCTGATGGCCGAGGCTCTTGCATGGGCCAAGACCAAAAACATGAACTTCCTCCAGATGCTAAAGGATATCTACATGACTTACGGATTCTCTCGTGAGGCTGGTATCTCGCTTGTACGCAAGGGCAAATCAGGAGCCGAGGAGATTATCGCCATCATGAAGAATTTCCGTGCCAATCCTCCCAAGCAGCTTGCTGGTAGCCCCATCGTTACCATCAAGGACTATGCGGATCTGAATCTTACTGATGTGACAACCGGCAATGTCAGCAAGATGGATATGCCTACTACCTCAAATGTGCTACAGTACTTTACTGCCGATGGCACCAAGGTTAGTGTGCGTCCTTCAGGCACAGAGCCAAAGATCAAGTTCTATGTTGAGGTAAAGGGCAAGATGGAGAAGCCCGAGGATTACAGCAAGGCTATTGCTGAGGCTGACGCCAAGATTGAGGCTATCAAGAAGGATCTCAATATCGATTGATGAATAATCGGATATGCAATCGTTGATGAATGATTGTATATCAGGCTTATAAAATAATGAAGGTGGTGTGCCGGATTAAAGGCACACCACCTTTTCAATCCATGTAATGCTGTATGGAAGTAGTCTACGAAGACAATCATCTGCTTGTAGTCAATAAGGCTCCCGGTGAAATAGTTCAGGGCGACAAGACTGGCGACGAGCCGTTGGTCGATACCCTTAAGCGATGGCTTAAGGAGAAATATGCCAAGCCCGGCAATGTGTTTTGTGGTGTAGTGCATAGGCTTGACCGACCTGTTGGCGGTCTTGTGGTCTTTGCAAAGACATCAAAGGCGCTTTCGCGTATGAACGAATTGTTTCGCAATGGCAATGTTGAGAAAACTTATTGGGCCATAACGCGCAATCTTCCACCGCAAAGTGAAGGCACACTCACGCACTATATCACTACGGTAGAGCGTACAAATAAATCGTATGCTTCCCTGCAACCTAAGGATGGCGCTCAGAAAGCTGTGCTGAAATATCGGCACATAGCTTCAGGTGACCGTTATCATCTGCTTGAGGTGCGCCTGCTTACCGGGCGAAAACATCAGATACGAGTGCAGCTCTCGGCTATCGGTTGCCCTATAAAAGGCGATCTTAAGTATGGTGACAAACGCTCCAATCCTGATGGGAGCATATCGTTGCAAAGCCATCATATACGCTTCATACATCCTGTGAGCGGCAATGTAGTGGATGTTACTGCACCTGTGCCGGACGACACCCTATGGCAGGCCCTTGCGGAAAACGTAAAGTGATAGTTATGGTAGAATAAAGTTACCGGAGGTGTAGGAGCAGGGTGAATGCTCCGGCACCTCCGGTAACTCGTTTAGTAATGGAACGTTTTTTTCGTGCATCAGCATGCAAAAAATTGCGTGAATGCACGGATTATGTATGTGTTGTCGGCTGTTGATGCCGTCTCGCGTACTGAATGCATGGCCCATAGTGCGGCACCCATGTCTACACCACGCAGATCGATCTGGGATGTCAGTATATTGCCTAAGGTTGAACCTCCGGCCACGTCGCTGTGGTTGACAAAATACTGGAAAGGCACTCCGGCCTGTTCGCAGATGTTGCGGAACACAGCCGCAGAGTCGGCGTCGGTCATGTATTTGCAGTTGGCATTTATTTTGATCACGGGACCACCTCCTACCACCGGGTGGTTTGTAGGATCATATTTTTCCATGTAGTTGGGGTGTACGGCGTGGGCATTGTCTGCGGATATCATGAATGACTCGGCAATGGCACGGGAGAAATCCTCGAAATTGCCTCCAGAAGCCTCGACTATACGCATCATGATGTTGTGAAGTATTGGCGATGCGGCTCCTTGTTTGGTGCCTGACCCAGTCTCCTCGTTGTCAAATATTGCCATTACCTTTACCATAGGCTGAGGTGTCGGAGAGGCTGGAGATAGGAGTAATGCGCGCATTGCGGCATAGGCCATCGACAGATCGTCGAGACGCCCTGAGGAGATAAACTCGCCGTCTGATCCCCAGCATTGTGCCGGTGTGGTATCGTAGAGTGATAGGTCGCAGTCGAGTATCTGTGCCGGATCTATCTGGAGTTTGTCGGCGACCATATGGAGCACCATTCCTGAAGCATTGACCTGCTTGTCTACAATGCCGATCACCGGTAGCATGTCCTTTTGTTTTGATAAAGGATTTCCTTCGTTTACCGAACGGTTGAAGTGTATGGCCAGATGGGGGATGGTGAGCATCGGATCATTGAAACGCACGAGGCGTGTGGCTGGATGCAGCGGGTCAATTCCACGCAACATCACTCGTCCGGCAATCGACAGTGGACGGTCGAACCATGTGTAAAGTATAGGTCCGCCATAGACTTCGGTATTCAGCTTCACTACTCCGCCATCGCATCGCATTTCGGGTGCGGGCTTGATGCGGAAGCCGGGGGAATCGCTGTGGGCTGAAATTATGCGGAAATGGCTTGATGGCGATCCGTCGCCGATCTCGAACGCAAATATTGCCGAGCTGTTTTTTATCACGAAGTGTTTTCCTCCGGGATGCAGTTTGTCTCGCCATGATTCGCTCATGTCAAGTTCGGTATATCCGTTGTCCGACAGATGGCGTCGTATTGTGTCGACTGCCCAGAAATTGCAGGGCGAGGCATTCAGGAAATCAATAAGGCCGTTGGCTTCACGGCGCATCATGTCATCGTGTTCCATGTGTGTTTGATGTTGTAGGGTGTTTAGAAGAAATATCCGAAGCCTACGTTTGCGTAGATGGGATAGAGAGAGAACTTCACGGTTTTGAATGAGTTTTTGAAGATGTTGTTGCAGCCCCAGCTGAGATTGGCGCGTAGTGACAGATGCTTGAACGCACGCCACGATGCACCACCCTGCATACCCCATTGGAATGTGCGGAGTTCGTCGTCGAAGTCGTAGGGCGCTTTTGCGTCACCTTCAAATTCAACTTTGGTCCCGGTCGGGTCGCCCTCGCGCAGGTAGCCGTCATGCACTTCGCCGGAAAACTCATGATTGAGGCTTACTCCGATATATGGGCCGAGGTGGAAATTCCAGCGGCTTGTAGGTCGCCAACGTGCAAGTATGGGGAACGTGATGAGTGAGGCGTGGTATTTGGTATCGACACGTCCGGTCCAGTTGCCGGAAATGCGTGAACCGTCCTGTATGATTTCCATGCCATAGTTTTTTACGGTCGACTTGGTGTCCATTCCTTTGTTTTCGAAGCAGATACCTACTGAAAATCCCCAAT
>CANPDS010000040.1 GCA_947573015.1 uncultured Muribaculum sp. | reverse complement strand
ATGGGGCTCGCAGGCAGATGACAATCCTATGGATATTGTGATGGAGGATAACGAATATAGTGGCACTATCACTGTAGGCAAGGGTTCGTATAATATCCCGGGCTGGCCGGGCGGTTGGGTCAAGATGACCGTCGATCTGAAGAACAAGACTGTTAACTTCAAAGTCGTTGACGGCCCCGACGCATAAGTAATTACTGATATTTACCATATTTATCCCGTGGCCGTATGGTCATCGATCATATGAGGCCACGGGAATCATCAAAATTTTCAATACGAAAATCCAATATGAAACTAAATTCCAAAATATGGCTGCTTGGAGCTGTCGCTCTTGGTCTTGCCGCTTGCTCCGACGATGAATACACCGGCGAGCCTCAGGTGATACCGCAGCCTTCCGTGCTTCCCGCTGACGCGGTATCCGGCACTGATGTGTATGCGGCCGGATCAACTCTCGATATCAATGCCGAGCGTGCTGATATTGACAAGATGCTCAATCTGCTCAATCTTACACGTGTGGATCAGCAGCCTGAGGGTTATGCTTTGCAGGTCAATATGATCTTGGCTAAGACGGTAGCTGATCTCGCTAATCCCAAAGCCTGCCTTGACACTGTGCTGACTGTGCTGCCTGAACAGGCGGGAGCTGTACAGTCGCTCGGTTTGTCGGCGAAAGCTTTGAATATACTGTTTCACAAACTATATGGTGTCAATGATGCTCCTCAGTCGGTGGTAGTGCGCTTCGATGCTTACTCTGTAAAAGAAGATCAGACATCTGCGCTCCTCGGTACAGTGGGTAATGGAGGTGCCATCACTTTCAAGCCAGTGCAGTATGCCTATACTCCTGAAAGTTCTTATTATGTGGTCAATTCTGACGACAGTTCTGTAAAATATCTGATGAACCATTCCGACAACTCGGTATGGGAAGACGGTAAGTTTACAGTGGTCTTCAAAGTGCCCATGGGAGGTTTTGGCTGGAAGATAGTTCCGGCATCGATGGTTTCCAATCCTGTCAGCGCACAATGTTTTGGTCCGGCTCCCGATGCCGGGGATATGAGCGGCGCGCTTGCTCTTGGCGGTGATGCCGGATTCATCGATGTGGTTCAGGAGGCTCCTTATATGGTTTCGGTCAATATGACCAATCCTAATGAGGATTATACAGCTCTTCAGCCTGAGTTTACCGTTCAGATTGCATATAGCATACTTTATGTCCTTGGTAATGCTCAAGGTGGCGATGGTGCTCCTGCGGTACTTACGACAAAGGATTATGTGACATATGGCGGTTTCGTGGCTTACAGTGGCTGGGGCTGTAAGATGACAAGCCGTCCGGCATGGGACGGTACTGAATTTGCCAACTTTACATTCGAGGGTCCCGACGCTGCCGGCACTTATACCGGAGAGGTTGGCAAAGGCTCCAAGGATGGCAATATTCTCGGCTTGCCCGATGGCATCTACGCTTGGGTCTATAATATTACTACCGGCAAGGTACAGGCTACTCCCATCGAATATTTCGAGCTGATCGGTACTGCTACCGGCGGCTGGGAGGATGACAAAGTACAGAAGCTTGCTCCTGCTACCGATGCTGCCGACTGTGCTGTATACACCGCCGATATTGACTTCATGGCCACTGGCGAGTTTAAATTGCGCGGTGTTCAACCGAAAGTTGGCAATGCCTGGGCATATTCACTCGGTGGTGCGCTCGATGACCTTCAGTGGGATGGCGCCAACAGTGTATTTGACGGAGTGATAGGCGTCCACAAGTTATCCATCAGCTTCAATGCAAGCAAGGATGGTTGGAATTCGTCCGATCCTGATTCAATGCTCCATATTGTTTATGATATCGAATGATGATTTGTCATAAAAGATACAGATTCATCTGGATTCCGGCATGACGTATGTTGTGCCATCTTCCTGCGGGGAGGCCGTCAGCCACGGCCTCCCCGCATCTGTTCCAGGCCTGATATTTCACATCGCCGCATCGTCCATTCACGTTGATACAAGAAGATTATCTCAAAGACATGCCGACATGATTTTTGTATTGATTGTGCTAAACAAACTCTAAAATTCCGGGAATTGATGAGGATATTTGCCGGTTAAACAATATTAACCATCATTAACGCAATTTTCCAGATTTGGACTTTTCGCTGACATTTGTTTTGAAAACTTTTGGTATATTTGCAAAAGATTTTTGGCGGAAACTTAAAATCAGTTAGCCTTAAAGCTGATTTTCTTTAATACTCAGAGGATTAGCTCTGCTGGTCGGTATGACTATCCTATGCGGTGCCACCGATTACCTTTTTGCATGAGGCCACACTTTGTGAGCCTCCGTGATATTTTGGCAAAACAGATATATATAGAATCAATATATGGTATCATTAATTTTTGGTATTCAGAACTCTACTCTCGCCGTGGTCGGCGCTCTCACAGGCGTGGCGCTCGTGGCGCTTGCACTCGTGCTTGCGGGGCTGATTTCTCCTCGCAGCTTCAACCCGCAGAAGGGTGAGGCTTATGAGTGCGGTATCCCTACGCGCGGCGAAAGCATGGCTCAGTTCCATGTAGGCTACTATCTCTACGCTATTCTCTTTTTGATGTTTGACGTCGAGACCGTGTTTCTCTACCCCTGGGCTGTCAACATGAAGGCCCTCGGCACCGATGGTCTGCTTTGTATCGCTGTATTTTTCGGAATTTTAGTGCTGGGCCTCGTTTATGCCTGGCGGAAAGGAGCACTTGAATGGAAGTAACCGCACAGGGCATGCCTTATGCCGAATTTAAGGACAACGAATATATAGAATCGCTCGTCAATGAGCTTCGCGCCAACGGCACAAATGTCGTGGTGGGTTCGCTCGACAAGCTTATCAACTGGGGGCGCAGTAACTCTATCTGGCCGCTCACTTTCGCCACCAGTTGCTGTGGTATAGAATTTATATCACTCGGAGCGGCGCGTTTCGATATGGCGCGCTTTGGCTGGGAAGTAGCACGTGCGTCACCCCGTCAGGCCGACTTCATGATGGTGGCAGGTACTATCGTTCACCGTATGGCGCCTGTCGTGCGTCGTCTCTATGATCAGCTTGCTGAACCGAAGTATGTGATCGCGTGTGGCGGATGTGCCATATCCGGTGGTCCGTTTAAAAATAGCTATCATGTTGTCAAGGGCGTGGGCGAGGTTATTCCCGTTGATGTCTACGTGCCTGGATGTCCTCCCCGCCCGGAGGCGATGATCTACGGTATCATGCAGCTTTCCCGCAAGATTAAGGTTGAACGATTCTTCGGTGGTGTCAACCGGCAGGAGAAACGCTCCGACTTCATCAATGCTCATCCTATAGAGGAGGCTCTTGTAAAAGAGGGCGTGGAGCAGGAAGAGGGCATGGCTAAGTAATATGCCCTATACATATATTAATTAAGTAAGCACCAATCATCATCACATAGATATGGCAAACGTTCAGGAACACATCGCCCGGCTATTCCCCGAAGCTACTTTCGAGGAAGGGGAAGTGCTGTTGGTGAATATTCCCGATGCCAAGTGGCATACACTGGCCAAGACTCTTAAAGAGGATTCCGAACTCGATTTTGACTATCTCGTGGCTCTCGTTGGAATGGACTGGACCGAAACTCTCGGGGTCATGTACTATTTCAGCTCGACACGCCTCGGCCACAGTATATCCGTGAAAGTGGCAACCGACAATCGTGAGAACCCCATGCTCCACTCTATCAGCGATCTGTGGAATGTGGCTAATCTCTACGAACGCGAGGTCTACGACTATTACGGAATCATTTTCATAAACCACCCCGACATGCGCCGCCTGTTCCTGCGCAACGACTGGGTAGGTTATCCGCTCCGCAAGGATTATGACGCAAGTCCGGAGACAAATCCAGTGCGTCTTGATCATGAGGCTGTGGATGATACAACATTCACTTACGTTGAGCAGCCCGACGGAAAAGTCGTTAAGGAAGAGCGCACGATATTCGCTCCGGAAGATTTCGTGGTAAATATCGGTCCGCAGCACCCTGCCACTCATGGCGTGCTTCGCTTCCGTACCTCAGTCGACGGAGAGACAATCAAGAAAATAGACCTCTATCTCGGATATATCCACCGTGGTATCGAGAAACTTTGTGAGGGACTTGGCTACATGCAGACCCTCCACTTCACCGATCGTCTGGACTATCTGTCGGCACAGCAGAACCGTCACTGCCTATGTCTCTGCATTGAGAAAGCCATGGGCATTGAAGTGCCACGCCGCGCGCAGGTAATCCGCGTCATGATGGACGAGCTGATGCGTATCAGCTCCCACCTCCTGTTCATGGGAACATTCTGTATGGACCTCGGTGCCACCACGATGCTATTCTATACCCTCCGTGAGCGCGAACGCATCCTCGATATCTTCGAGAAGACATGTGGTGCGCGAATGACCTTCAACTACAACTGCATTGGCGGTATCATGGAGGATATTGACAAGGACTTCGTGGCTGACGTGAAGAAACTCCTTGAGATCATGCCGAAGGCTATCAAGGAATACGATACTATATTTACCGGCAACGTCATTGCACGCAACCGTATGGAAGGTGTAGGTGTGATATCTAAGGAAGATGTCATCAGCTACGCTACCACTGGTCCGGTAGGTCGTGCATCAGGATGGGCATGCGATGTGCGTAAGACTCACCCCTACGGCATCTACTCTGAACTCGACTTTGATGAAATCACTCTTCCCGAAGGCGATTCTATGGCCCGCTATCTTGTCCGCGTGGAGGAGATCAAGCAGAGCTGCCGCATTCTTGAGCAACTTGTCGACAATATCCCCGAAGGCGACATCTGTGCCAAAGTGCCCAAGATCATCAAGCTCCCCGAAGGACATTGGTTCCAGCAGGTCGAGGCGAGCCGAGGTGCTTTCGGAGTATACATCGAAAGCCACGGTGATCAGAAACCATGGCGTGTGAAATTCAATTCGCCATGTATGAATCTCGCCGGAATCGTGCCGCACGCCGCAAAGGGTGGAAAGATTGCCGACCTGATCACAATCGGTGGTACGTTTGACTACGTTGTGCCAGATATCGACCGCTAATAACCAGTTCAAGTAACGGATTACACATATTTCAAGCAAGATATATATGTTAGAACTATCTCACGGAGCCGAGTGGCTCAATCAGTGGCTTCTATCATGGTGTGCACCCTGGGCCGCCGTGACCATTGAGTGTGTGCTCATCGGTGTGCTGCTCCTTTTGTCATATTCCGTACTCGCACTCTTCTACATCTACTTTGAGCGCAAGGTTTGCGCCGCTTTCCAATGTCGCCTCGGTCCCAACCGTGTGGGTCCATGGGGTGTACTTCAGTCGGTGGCCGACATGTTCAAGATCCTTATCAAGGAGCTTATCTCGCTCAACCATATCGACAAGTTTCTCTTTGCGCTGGCTCCATATCTGGTGATCCTCGCCTCGATGCTCTGCTTCTCTATGCTGCCATGGGGTAGCGGTATCCAGATTATCGACTTCAATATCGGCATATTCTTCCTGTTGGCTGTAAGCTCGATAGGCGTGCTAGGCATACTTCTTGCCGGATGGTCGTCAAACAATAAGTTCACACTCATCGGCGCTCTCCGTTCGGGTGCGCAGATGGTAAGTTATGAGCTTTCGATGGGACTTTCTGTCATAACTATGGTGGCTTTCGCAGGCACCATGTCGATATCGGAGATGTGCCAGTTGCAGAGCGATGGTATGTGGTTTATATTCTCAGGTCATATACCTGCCATCATCGCATTCGTGATCTTCATCATCGCAGGTACCGCCGAGACCAACCGTGGCCCGTTCGACCTTCCTGAGGCCGAAAGTGAGCTTACCGCAGGATACCACACCGAGTATTCCGGTATCCATTTCGGCTTCTTCTATCTCGCAGAGTATCTCAATCTCTTCATCGTGTCAGGAGTGGCTGCACTCCTGTTCTTTGGCGGTTGGGCTCCTCTTCACATCCCCGGCTGGGACGCATTTAATGGCGTGATGGATTGGATACCCTCTACCATCTGGTTTATAGGCAAGGCTATTGTGCTTTCGTTTATTATCATTTGGTTCAAGTGGACATTCCCCCGTCTGCGTATCGACCAACTCCTTACCCTTGAGTGGAAATACCTGCTTCCCATCAATCTCGTCAACCTCGTGCTGATGGTACTGGTGGTATGCTATGGCCTCCACTTTTAAGACACTGCTTGAACACACATAAAGGCTTTGTTCTTATTCTCTCTGCATATTTACATCCCCTTCAACGATATTATACCCTACAATGAGCGATAAATTCGGAAAAGTAGCTCAGGTGACCGGTCCTGTGGTCGACGTCACCTTTGAGGGCGACGGCAACATCGTCCCTCCCATTTACACGGCTCTGCGTGTACCCAAGGATGACGGTAGCGAACTCATCCTTGAAGTCGAGCAACACATCGGCGAGGACACCGTGAGATGCGTGGCCATGGAAAGTACCGACGGTCTGCAGCGCGGTGTGCGCGTAGAAAACCTCGGCCGTCCTATTGCCGTACCTACCGGCAATCAGGTGAAAGGCCGTCTGCTCAATGTGATCGGTGACGCCATCGACCACCTGCCCGAACTTGATCGCGAGTCGTTGCGCCCTATTCATCAGCCGGCGCCCGCATTCGACGACCTTACCATCGGCACAGAGATCCTTTACACCGGTATCAAGGTCATCGACCTGCTCGAACCCTATTCAAAGGGTGGCAAGATCGGTCTGTTCGGTGGTGCCGGCGTAGGCAAGACCGTGCTCATCATGGAGCTTATCAATAACATCGCCAAGGGCCATAACGGTTTCTCTGTATTTACCGGTGTGGGCGAGCGTACCCGCGAGGGTAACGATCTTCTCCGCGAGATGATCGAGAGCGGTGTTATGAAGTACGGTGACAAATTCCGCGAAGGGATGGACAAAGGTGAGTGGAACCTCGCCGATGTCGATATGAAGCAGGTAGCTGATTCTCAGGCAACGCTCGTGTTCGGTCAGATGAACGAACCGCCGGGTGCACGTCTGCGTGTGGCTCTTACCGGTCTTACTGTTGCCGAGCAGTTCCGCGACCAGGATGCCGGAGGTAAGGATATCCTTCTCTTCATCGATAATATCTTCCGTTTCACACAGGCCGGTTCTGAGGTATCTGCCCTTCTGGGTCGTATGCCGTCGGCGGTAGGTTATCAGCCTACTCTGGCCTCTGAGATGGGTGCCCTCCAGGAGCGTATCACCTCTACAAAGCAGGGTTCTATCACATCGGTACAGGCTATCTATGTGCCGGCCGACGACCTTACTGACCCTGCGCCCGCCACAACCTTCAGCTTCCTCGACGCTACCACCGTGCTCTCGCGTAAGATCTCGGAGCTCGGTATCTATCCCGCCGTCGATCCGCTGGAGTCAACTTCGCGTATCCTCGATCCGCATATCATAGGTGAGGACCACTACAACACCGCTCAGGCTGTGAAGCAGCTCCTGCAAAAATATAACGAGCTTCAGGATATCATCGCCATCCTCGGTGTCGACGAACTCTCCGATGAAGATAAGCTTGTGGTAGCGCGTGCACGTCGTGCACAGCGTTTCCTCTCGCAGCCATTCTTCGTAGCCGAGCAGTTCACCGGCCTTCCCGGTGTGATGGTTCCTCTGAGCGAGACTATCCGTGGCTTCAAGATGATTCTCAGCGGAGAGATGGACGAGTATCCCGAACAGGCATTCCTCAACGTCGGCACAATCGACGATGCGATTGCCAAAGGCAAGAAGATGCTCGCCGAAGTGAAGTAATTAACCGCATTTTAAGGCAACTAAACTATACATACAGATATGGTGCTCAAAATTATCTCTGCACAAGATATCCTCTTCGAGGGTGAAGTGAGCAAGGTGTCGCTTCCTGGCGCCGACGGCACTTTCATGGTGCTTCCCGGTCATGCTTCGCTGATCTCCACGCTTGTGCCGGGCCCCGTAGCCTACGAACACGATGGCCATATGGCTCAAGTCGATGTGGCCGGAGGCATCGTCGATGTCGACAACAATGTAGTATCTGTATGCATCTATTGATATGAAACGTACCATCCTGTTTCTTACCCTGCTCATGGCTATGTTGATCCCCGTGGCACCGTCACTGACGGCTGCGGAGGCCGATGTAGAGGCCACTGTGCAGGAGGATGAGGTAACTTCCCGCTCTGAGGAGAAGAAAATCGACCCTAAGGAGATTATCTTCGAGCATCTTGGCGACGGCTACGGCTGGGAAGTGCCCTTCAGCCACGAGTTGCGCATCCCGCTCCCCGTGATAGTGCGCGACTATCAGGGTCGCTGGCACTGCTTCAGCTCATCCCGAATTGGCCATGGGCAGAGCTACACTGTTACTGATCCCGATGGTGACGAGATGACATTCCGTCTCGGTGGACACGATAGCGACTGGCATAACAAACTCATCGGACTGCGCCCCGAGCTGGTCGACGGTCAGACACAGATGGTAGAATATCGTCCCGTTGACCTCTCTATCACCAAAAATGTCTGCGCCATATTTATTGCCTGTATTCTGGTGATGTGGATGGTGCTCAGCGTTGCCGCATGGTACCGTAAACAGGGCTACAAGGCTCCGCGACGCATGCATGGTGCCATTGAGGCTGTGATCGAGTTTGTATATTACGGAGTGATCAAGCCCACCCTTGGAGCAAAGAGCCGCAAATTCGGCCCATATCTGCTCACGGTGTTCTTCTTCATCCTTGTAGCCAATCTGCTTGGTCTGATTGTGATATTTCCCGGTGGAGCCAACATCACTGGCAATATCGCCGTTACTCTTGTGCTCTCGCTTATCACATTCCTTATAGTAAATATCTTCGGTACCAAGCACTATTGGAAAGAAGTGTTCTGGCCCGATGTGCCCCTGTGGCTCAAGTTCCCGATTCCCATCATGCCCGTGATAGAGCTCTTCGGTGTATTCACCAAGCCTGCGGCTCTTACCGTGCGTCTTTTCGCAAACATGATGGGTGGCCACATCATCGTGATTGTGCTCACTCTCCTTATCTTCATCCTTGGCGCTATGGGTGCCGCGGCTCTGGGTGGCACTCTGGTGATATCGATTCTTTTCTCAGTGTTCATGTTGCTCATCGACGTGCTTGTGAGCTTCATTCAGGCATACGTGTTCACCATGCTGTCCACCGTGTTTATCGGATTGGCGCAGGAGGAAGGGCATCATGACAAGCATGATACTGACGAATCTCCGGCAAAAGCCTAACCTCTCTACTCACTTAAAAACTTATGTAAAATATATTAACCAATAAATCCTACACAATTATGTTAACAGCATTAATCATCGCAGCAATCGACGCAGGTCTCAAGGGTATCGGAGCATGTCTTGGCGCAGCTATCGCAGCAATCGGCGCTGGTATCGGTATTGGCAAGATCGGTGGTGCCGCCATGGAGGCTATCGCTCGTCAGCCCGAAGCTACCGGCGACATTCGAAGCAACATGATCGTTATCGCCGCCCTTATCGAGGGTGTGGCTCTTTTCGCCGTTATCGTCTGCGTTCTGGCATTCTTCCTTTAATCAAAGCATCTCCACTACATGGAACTATTCACGCCTGAATTTGGCCTGGTCTTCTGGATGTTCGTGGCATTTGCCATTCTCTTCGTCGTATTGGCGAAGTGGGGCTGGCCTGCCATCATGAAGAGCGTCGATGACCGTGCCGATCTCATCGACAAGGGTGTGGAGTATGCACAAAGTGCCAAAGAGCAGCTTGACAACGCCCGCCAGGAGGCCCAGAAGTATATAGACGAAGCCCGCAAGCAGCAGGCTGAGATACTTCGCGAGGCCGACCGCATGAAGACCGAGATAATCGAGGAAGCCCGCTCAGCGGCTTCCAAGGAAGCGCAAAAGGTGATGGACGCCGCTAAAGTGTCTATCGAACAGGAGCGCAAGGAGGCCCGCCAGCAGTTCCGCGATGAGGTCAGCTCGTTTGCCCTCGATATAGCCACTAAGGTGGTGCGCGGACAGATGGCCGACACCAAGGCGCAGACCAAGCTTGTCGACTCCCTCCTCGATGAAATGGAAACCAACAATTGACAACCGACATGGACCAAGGTCTTATCCCTAACCGCTATGCCAAAGCCCTCTATAAGTTTGCTCTCGAAAAAGGGAGCGCCGAAAGGGTCTATGAGCTTATGAAATGCCTGTGTGCCTCGTTTGTCGAGCAGCCACGTCTACAGGAAGTGGTGGCCAACCCATTTGTGGCTACCGGCGATAAGACCGCCCTGCTCACTACGGCGGCACACGCTGCCGGCGATGACACGGTCTTTGCCGACTTCCTCAAGCTGCTGGTGGAGAACCGCCGCATCGATATGGTGCGGCCCATCGCGCTGCGCTATCTCGACATCTACCGCCGTGCCAACAACATCTATATGGTGAAGATTGTCACTGCGGCCGATATGCCCGCCGACATCACCGATAAACTTCACCATCTGGTGGAGAAACATCTCAAGGGTGCTACTCTGGAGTACACTCAGGAGGTGGACCCGGAGTTGATCGGTGGTTTCATCATCGACGTCAACTCAGAGCGCCTCGACGCCTCGCTCGACAGCGAGCTGCGGCAGCTGCGTCTCAAACTCCTTAGCAAGTAAGAGTAAAGGGCGATCTTCGATCCCCACTCCTAATCCCCCAACAAGCAAGAATGATCAACCCAAGCGAAATATCGGAAGTTTTAAAACAACAGCTTGAGAACGTCAACTCAAAAGTGTCGTTCGAAGAAGTTGGTACGGTCCTTGAGGTAGGCGACGGTGTTGCCCACGTCTACGGACTCGAAAATGTGCGCGCCAACGAGCTCGTTGAGTTCGAGAATGGCGTTAAAGGCGTTGCCATGAACCTCGAAGAGAGCAACGTCGGTGTGATTCTGCTCAACAACGTGGACCGTGTGACTGAGAATATGACCGTACGCCGCACCGGCGAAATCGCATCATTGCTCGTCGGTGAAGGCCTCTTGGGTCGCGTCATCAACGTGCTCGGCGAGCCTATCGATGGTGCTGGGCCTATCAGTGGCGAGCGTCTGCGTATGCCTCTTGAGCGCAAGGCTCCCGGCGTTATTTTCCGTCAGCCAGTGAAGCAGCCTCTTCAGACCGGTATCAAGGCCATCGACTCGATGGTGCCTATCGGTCGCGGACAGCGCGAGCTTATCATCGGTGACCGTCAGATCGGTAAAACTGCCATCGCCATCGATACCATCATCAACCAGCGTAAGAATTACGAGGATGGTAAACCTGTATACTGTATATATGTAGCCATAGGTCAGAAAGCATCTACTGTGGCTGCACTCGTGCAGACTCTACGCGACAACGGTGCACTCCCATACACTGTGATAGTTGCCGCAAATGCATCCGACTCTGCCTCAATGCGCTACTATGCTCCATTTGCAGGCGTAGCCATAGGCGAGTACTTCCGTGATACCGGCCGCGATGCTCTTATCGTTTACGATGATCTCTCCAAGCAGGCTGTGGCATACCGTGAGATATCGCTTATCCTTAAGCGTCCTTCAGGCCGCGAGGCATATCCAGGCGATATCTTCTATCTCCATTCGCGTCTGCTCGAACGTGCCGCCAAGATTATCGACAATCAGGAGGTGGCTTCATCAATGAACGACCTTCCTGCCGTGCTCAAGGATAAGGTCAAGGGTGGTGGATCGCTCACAGCACTTCCTATCATCGAGACACAGGCCGGTGACGTGTCGGCTTACATCCCGACCAACGTTATCTCCATCACCGACGGTCAGATCTTCCTGGAAACCGCACTTTTCAACCGTGGTATCCGTCCTGCCATCAACGTTGGTATATCTGTGTCGCGTGTGGGTGGTAACGCTCAGATCAAGCCTATGAAGAAGATTGCCGGTACGCTGAAGATCGATCAGGCACAGTTCCGCGAACTTGAGTCTTTCACCAAATTCGGTGGCGATATAGATCCGGTGACTGCACGAGTGATCGATAAAGGCCGTAAGAACGAACGACTCCTTATACAGCCCCAGTACGAGCCTATGCCCGTAGAGGATGAGGTTGCCGTGATCTTCTGTGGTACAAAGGGTCTTCTTGAGGATGTGCCCCTCGATAAGGTGGCCGAGTTCCAGAAACTCTTCCTGCAGTTGCTTCATGCCAAATATCAGAAGGATGTGCTCGATGCCATTGCGGCCGGACAGCTCACCGATGATATCACCGACAAGCTTACTCAGGCTGCACGCGAGATAGCAAGCCGCTACAAGAATTAATAAAGACACTGAAGCATGGCGGGGTACCATAATGGAAATCCCCGTCCGCGCTTTACAAACAATAGACAATGGCAACTCTGCGAGAACTAAAGGGCCGCATAGGGTCGGTCAAGTCGTCGGAGAAGATCACCGGCGCCATGAAGATGATTTCATCGGCCAAAATGC
>CANPDS010000039.1 GCA_947573015.1 uncultured Muribaculum sp. | reverse complement strand
CTTACATAAAAAACTCTCCCCAAAAATCCTACTACATGTCAAGACTCCGCAGATGCCCGATTGCATCTGCGGAGTCCTTTTTTATCATCTTTATCTAATAATATAGATTTATATAAATAATATAGAGCGGAATCAGAATTTATATCCAACCGACAGCACAACCTGATTATAGTTGGACTTCACAGTAGCCTGCGGTGAGCCCTGCACTATTGTGCTTTCTGCAACAATGGGAGAGAAAGCATGCCATGTAGATTCACGATGCTTGTTGACATAGGCCAGATCGAAGGCGAATCCGCCTATACGGTAACCAAGTCCGGCTGAAATGTAC
This sequence comes from uncultured Muribaculum sp., assembly GCA_947573015.1. GTDB lineage: Bacteria > Bacteroidota > Bacteroidia > Bacteroidales > Muribaculaceae > Muribaculum. Next base: position 12,080 of record CANPDS010000039.1, on the reverse strand, counting down.
TGCGTGGACTTATTGAACGAATAAGATGGAAGTGTTCCGGAAAACATGATATTCTCACCATCGTTGGCTACCCATGATTTTACCGGCGATGACTCATAGCTATATCCTGCACGCAGACTCAACTGAGGAGTCACTCGATACTCAGCACCAATACGGAATATATTCGTACCCTTATAGTATGTCTTCACCTCATCGGTGATATCAACATACTCATTACTATTAATATCTGAAGTACGCATATCAGTGCCCCGATACTCATAATCGGCGCTGATTATAGCGCGTCCACCTATCACACCTGCGGCACCGACCATAATGCGCCAAGGTGTACGCATATGGTAATCATACAGATTATTATATGAATCATTTGTGACCTCGCTACCTTCTTCCACAGTATACTGAGTATCCTCAGGAGTATAGCGGTAGTCAATCGCTCCCCAATAAGAATCAGTCATACTATACCATGTAGGGGAATGGAACGCTACACCTATGCGAAATTCATTGATAGGCTTAAGGATGACACCAAGCTTCACATTGAATCCGGAGCCGGTAGAGTGGAGATAATTGGTAAGTCCGTATTGGGCGACACCTCTTAAATCCTTATACCATTCATTATCAGAGCCACCAACACGACGGGCCTCGATATATGCATTTCTCAAATTTTCTCCATAATATGTCCATTGAGTATAGTCGAGATCCGTTATACCGAATCCAATGCCCCAATAGAGTGTGTTGTATACATTTCCACCAAAAGTTATATTGTATTCATCAACATACCCCTTTTCACGGACATCGAAATCGGCCGACCCATGGGTATCATCGCCCATTAGCCCTTGAAACATGGCATTTCCGCGATTGTTAGTGGCAGCATCACTGATTATCATTCCGTTATAGCCTAATACAGACATCCATGGTGCATATAGTCCATTTCCACCCGGAACATCATCTTCATACGGATTATACCCCTCCCCCCAAGAAAGATCAGCCACAGAGAATGGACTATATCCATCTCCCATCGGATTAAGAGAGTTTGTAAAGGCTGCAACATAATTTGACAATGACGCACCCCCAAGATTCAATCCATTGCCCTTAAATACACGATCAAATGAATTGACTCTTGAATAAGAGGCTCCGAACGAGAATGTCGGACATGACTCACTGTACATCTTTACCGTACCGATGTAGCCGAAATTATTTACATTGAATTTAGTCTGATTATGAGTGTTATTCAATGAGGGTGCAGAAGCCTGAAAAGACTGGAAGTTGAGATCAAATGTAATACCAACCTCACTGCTTCGATATATACCTATACCAGCAGGATTCTGACCAAGAGTAGACAAATCTCCACCCAAAGCCGTAAAGGCGCCTCCCATCGACATGAATCGTGCCGTACCGCGCATCTCAAAATCAGACAGACGGCTTAGGTCAGTTCCGCCAGCCTGAGCCATACCCAAAGCCGGAATAGCTGCCACAGATGCTAATATTAAAGATTTCTTCATATGGTCTGTGAGTAAATGTTGTTTATGAAAGATAAGTGTCTGTTCCTAATATTCTCATCATGACTGTTCATAAAATAATATGGAACAGCCACTTATATTTTTATCTACGTCCGCTACGGCCAGAACCTCCGGAACTGCGTGTAGCACCACCTCCCCAAGATCCACCGCTGCTTCGTGATGGCGAGCTATATGACGGAGTAGAAGAATGGGTAGCTCCTCGACCGGAACGCTGCGCACCTGAATTGTAGCTATTCCCACTATTATTGTTGTAGGAAGGAGCGGTTGCAGGAGCAGAGTTGCTGCCAGGACGATAGTTGCCCATAGAGCCATTGTAAGCCGGAGATGAGGAAGAGCTGCTGCCCGGACGGTAGTTGCCAAGCGACTGGCGAGTCACCGTATTGCCCGACCTACGACCGTTGGTAGTGTTGAAAGGCGATCCGGGATGCGAAGATCCAAGGCCCGTATATCCGTTGCGTATTCCTGTTGACTGGCGACCACGTGGCGTATAGTTGCCGGCATGCCATGCGCCGCCGCCCCATGCAGGACCCCATCCGGGTCCCCAACCGGGTCCACCCCAACCCCATGAAGGTCCCCAGCCCCCTGACCATGATGGACCCCACCACGAGTTCCAACCCAACGACCATGATGGTCCCCAGTAGTTCCATGCCCAATATGGCGATGATGGCCACCAAGGATCGTACCAAGACGGTCCCCAATAGTTCCAACCATAATTCCAACGGTTCCAACCCGGATTTACCACATAGATGTTAATATCAGGCTGAGATGCCGTGGAGTAGTAATAATCCACCAGTTCTGGATCATTGACGGAAGCTATAATGTCGCCGTTGTGGAAACGCTCGATACGTCTGGTATACGCAAATTCATCATCATTGGCAAGCGCAGAGGTAGCGCTGTCGGAAGATGATGATGCGTATGCACCACGTCGGTTATATTCATCGACATTGCGTGCCGAACCGGTGCCAGGGAGAGCATATGTGTCAGCAGCGGCATAATCGCCACCGCCAAGATTGGGGTTGTAGGTATTCTGACGGTTGGCCAAAGAACGCAGATAGTTCATCTGAGCCTCATATTCCTGTTGCTGACGAATACGCTCTTCCTCGACAGCCTTTTTATGGGCGGCGATTTCCTCTTTGGCCTTTGTATCCTTTGAGGCGTCGTAGTAGATGTCGTCGTCATAGAATCCCTGGGCCGACACAGAGAGCGCGCCGACACAAAGAGACAGTGTGAGAAATGCTTTCGTTAGTTTCATAATCTAAATTCTCCTATGTGAATATTTATATGTCTTTGACTATCGCTGGGCACGATAGTTTAATTACATTAAAGCATTCTAATGCAATAACACTCAAAAATAGCAAATTTCACGTTAGCGGTCAAGAAATTTGTATCTTTAACACATATGACAAGAATATTTAACAGATTTTTCCGACAGACAACTATCAAGTGGATATAATGCACTGGATTTCAGCCCGATGCTCCAATTTTTAAACGGACGCGCCAAAGCAGGCCCCTACTGCATTATTATTCAGCACATTATGATTGAACAGAGGGCATATCGCCAGCGACTACAACGATAGCCTTGTCGAGGGGCAGATGACGTCGAGCAACCTCTCCAAGGGCCTCAGGAGTCATTGATGATATCACATCAAACTGACGTGAGAAATAGTCGGGCCCTGTAAACGACACCCTTTCCGTAATGTGGTAAGAGGTTATGGAGAACGCCGTGTCGAGATTCTGGGCGAGAGAACTCATGAGATACTGACGCAGACGCTCCATTTCTCCGGCATCGAAATCGCCGGAATAAAGACGTTCTATCTCATGGCGTGTCTCTCTCAGAACGCCATCCACATATGCATTATCGGCCGAAGTCTGCACAAGCATTATGGTGCCTTCCGGCGATCCGAGCAAACCGGCCTGTATGCCGTAGGTATAACCCTTATCCTCACGAATGTTTGCCATCAGACGACTTCCGAAGTAGCCACCAAGCGCAACGACGGCACATCGGAGCAGAATATAATCGGGATGTGTGCGCGGTATTGATGGTATAGCCAAGCGTATAGCGCTCTGAAGAGCACCGGGACTTTTCACAAAGCATTCCGCAGGTGCTTCTGGCGTGAAAGGCACTATATTTGGACTACACGACAAAGAATGATCGATGCGTATGGAGCCAAACACACGGTTTACCTCCTCCACCATTGCTGGCGATACGCGGCCAGAGAGGAACAATTCAGTACCAGCCAGACCATCATTGATCAAGTGTCGATGCCAATCAATAAAATCCTGACGCGAAACAGCCTCAATACTCTCCGGAATCTCCATGACGGCCTTAGGGTGCTCCACACCATAAGCAAGCTCCTTCAGCTTAGCCTGCGCCTTATATTCTACCCGTTGCATGGCAATGGCAGCATTCTGTGCCATCCTGAGCTTGCATGTGTCAACCGCCTGATTGGAAAATTGCGGCGAGAATATCATGTCGGCGTACACCGGCAACAGGTGGCTCCAATGGGAATTGAGCATGCGCAATGCACTGCCCGTGTAATGGTCTGAAACCGATGGAATGGTCTTTGCACCGTTATATTCAAATATATCGGCAAGCTTGCCATCGGGGTAATTCATGGATCCATCGAGCATGACAGGCACGAGCATCGAAGCTACGGGGCTCCCCATAGCCTCAGCTACACCTCCAGGAGCGAGAAATATAAGTTCGCTCACATCCTGATGAGAATGGTCATACACATTGAGCGCCAAGCCATTGTCGAGTTTGATACGCTCCATCGGCGGTAACGCCAGATGACCGAACGGCCGCACTACAGGTGGCACCGATCGATCGGGGTGGGTATATTTATCAGACATGAATCAAAGATTATTTTCACGACAGAACTCAATGGCATGGCGCAGATCATCGGGAGTGTCGATACCTACGGTAGCTGATGTAGTAATTGCCGTTTTTATCTTATATCCGGCTTGCAGCCAACGCAACTGTTCGAGCGATTCTGCAAGTTCAAGCGGACTTTGAGGCAATGATGTTATGGCGTCGAGCACAGAAGCACGGTATGCATACATGCCCACGTGGGTATAGTATTGCGTAGCTGCCGGCCATTCCTCCTTGGGGCAACCACGCATATACGGGATGACCGAACGGCTGAAATATAACGCCGACATATCATCTCCCAGCACCACCTTAGGACGGTTTGGATCAGCGAGAGCCTCATATCCACCGTCAGGGTCGAAGGGTCGCACGAGGGTGGCGATATCCGTTGATTCGTCGTCAAAGCAGCTCTTAAGTGCCGCGATCTGCGATGGATTGATAAAAGGTTCGTCACCCTGTATATTAATAATGACGTCGGCGGCAGAACCGACATTATGGTATGCCTCCCGACAACGGTCTGTGCCACTTCGGTGAGATGGCGATGTCATAGCCACATTACCGCCAAAAGCACGCACAGCATCGGCAATACGCTCATCGTCAGTGGCCACCACCACGTGGTGCAACTCCTTTGATGCCTGACGGTACACACGTTCGATCATCGTCATGCCGCATATGTCGGCGAGCGGCTTGCCGGGAAAGCGCGATGAAGCATATCGCGCCGGAATAATGCCTATAAATTGAGCCATGAGAATATTTTTTTTTGCAAGACACGGATTGTCCGAGTCCCAAAGAATGCTTATATGGTTATCTTGTCAAATAGCAGTCTACGCATTGCCGTCATCCTCAATCAGATGATCGGCGACTACCGGACGTGCCTTACGGGGATTGAGCATCGACGGCGCCAGAAAGACACCGACAATCAGATACACATAGTAGGTGATTATACGCCAGAACAATGCTATTATCAGAGCCACTGAAGTGTTATGCAGCATATCACCATAGTATTCGGTGAATAACCATTCACTTACGCCACTGCCACCGGGAGTAGGGCTAACCATAAGCACTACCCACACAACAAACTGACGTCCGAACACCACCAGCTGGTCAGCCCCAGGCACAAATCCGAGAAACAGGGCGTTGACCACGAGATAACGTGATGTCCATGTAAGCGCCGTGGCAAAAAACGCCTCACCCCACCATCGCCAGGAGCGGGTGCGCAACGATGCGGCAGTAGCCACCATATTGTCGCCCAAAGCCTCCACCGACGCGCGCCAGCGCCTCAGCGGGCGCAATCCGAACAGCCATATGAGTGCTTTCCGGACACCTTGAGGCCGCAGGATAATGCCGAAAAATAATATAAGAGTCCATGCGAACAATATGGCATACACGATCCAGAAAACGAGTTTCAACCCCACCTCAAACTTAGTGTGACTGAATCCGAACAGCTCATCATATGGAATAAAAGCCACAATCAACGGGCATGCCACTACAAAAAAGAGCTCGTCGAGAAACAAAGTGGTCATCATCAACGTCGTGGCCCGTCCCAAGGCTATTCCCTCATGATGAAGAAATATCATGCCGAGCGACGATCCACCCACCGCCGATGGTGTAACCGCCGAAGTAAACTCACACATAAAGTTGACTTTCAGCGCCTGCCACCACGTTATGTCACGGTCGGTAAGCGAACGGAAACGCCAAGTGAGGCCGAAATCACGTCCGGCCATGCATAGCCATGCCAAAGCGATACATGCTATCACTCTCGGGTCGAAATGGATCGTAGTCCACACATCGGCATTAAATTCACGATGGAACAACCATGCCACGACTCCAAGTCCGATAAGCACCGGGACCAGCACTTTCCACATGCTGAATCCGGATGACTTCTGTGCATTCCCATCAGGGAGTGCACCCTTGTTAATATTTTTATTTTCAGTATTACCTGCCATGACGCTCTATAATATCTTGATAACGCTGCACAACCTCATCCATCACGGCATGCCATGAGCGAGTGAGCGTGGCAGCAGCGCCCTGTGCAGCAACTGCTATCCTCTGCGGATGTGCATGCAGATCACGAATCAGCGCAGCGTAACTCTCCGGAGTGCGGTCGGCCAGGAAGCCATTCTCTCCATCTCTTATCACCTCGGCCGCAGTGGCTCCATGAAGCAAAATCGACGGAGTGCCCATCATAGCAGCCTCGCGCACTACCAACGGAGCATTGTCGTAAAACGAAGGGAAAAGGAACAGACCGGCGGCAGCATAATATCTTTTCAACACATCACGGTCGCGTATCACTCCATGAAGAGTCACCCGATCGGACAATCCGAGAGAAGCGATCATCGCCTTCATCTCATCAACGGCATATCCCGTGCCGACAAAGGCCATCTTCACCGGTATATCACGCAGAAGAGCCATAGCGCGTATGATGACATCCACCCCTTTCTCCAAAATATGCTGACCAACAAAAAGCAGCAACATCTCACCATCTCCGATTCCGAGTTGTCGCCTCGATTCCTCCTTAAACCGGCATATCTCGGCGAAATTTTCCATTTCAAGGTCTATGCCGTTCTCTACCACCGTGAGGCGTCCTTTATAGCCATATTCTCGCACGGTATCCTCAACCTGTGCCTGAGGTATCCACACCTCATCGGCAGCGTTGAAAAAATCGAGTACCCGGCGCATGATGCGTTTCACCATCCATGGCGGAAGAGAATGCTCAAGGTCGGTACGGTATTTGGAATGGAATGTAGCCACCAACGGCACATCATGATATCGCGCGGCATATACCGCCAGCCTGCCAGATGAAAATGGGCAATGGCTGTGGACCAAGGCAAATGGAGTGCGACGCAACTTGCGCCATATAAAAGGATCGGCCTTAGGATATCCATAGCGATAGGGATGTCGCGACGGAATTGGGAGCGAGAAGAATCGGTAGAGATCGAAGCCATCATGGACCGGCATTTCCGGATTCCAAGGTGTGACGACACAAGAGCGGTAGCCCATTGCCGTGAGCCAATGCACATAATTCTGGACGGTGAGTGTAACACCGTCCAGCACCGGAGGGAAACTGTCGTTGAACAGTCCTATTACCGTATCGCTAATATCCACTCGATAATTCAAATTCGTAGTGATGCCAATTCATTGTGGTCAGAAACAGCGCAACACATGCAGTGAGCACCTATATATCCCACACTGAATAAAACCAAATGCAAAGTTACAGAGTTTATTCAAATGTTAAAAAATTTGCATCCGCAAAATGAGGACCTGCTCAAATTTAAGAGGTTGCTGATTAAAGGAGGTAAATATTATCTATCATATTCCGAGACCAAACAGTCTACGGGCATTTGCAGTGGTTGCCATTGCGACATCTTCGGGAGTTTCGCCAACAGCATCAGCCACAGTGTGAGCTATATATGGTATGTAGGAGGATTCATTGCGCTTACCACGGTTTGGCACAGGTGCAAGATATGGCGAATCGGTCTCCAATAGAATCCGATCCAACCCAATGTGTGGCAACACATCGCGCAATTTACTGTTTTTGAACGTAACGATGCCGTTGATACCAAAATAGAAATCGCCGACAGCGCGGATGCGATCGACATCCTCGCAATTACCCCCAAAGCTATGGAACACACCCCGAGGCATAGCTGACATTCCGGAAAGCACTTCGAGAGTATCATCCAATCCCTCACGGCAATGGATAATGACAGGCAATCCGCGCCCGACAGCCCATCGGCACTGTTGCTCAAAGGCATCACGCTGCTCCTCGCGATAGGTGCTGTCCCAATACAGGTCTATGCCTATCTCCCCTACAGCCACAGGCGATACACGTGACGAAGCCAATATCTGTTCCATACGGGAAAGAGCCTGCTGATAATCATCCTTCACCTCCGTAGGATGCAACCCTACCGCAACCGATGTAACGTCGGGATATCGCTCATGAAGAGCTATCATAGGCTCCACGGTGGCGAGGTCAACATTAGGGAACACCATGTGCCCTACCCCGGCAGCCAATGCCCGCTCCACTGCCTGGGCACTGTCGGGAAACTCCTCCGGCAGATAAATGTGGGTATGGGTATCAACAAAAATCATGAGCAGCGGCTACGTGAATTGCGAGCGAGAGTCGTGAAAAATTCCTTCGCATTCTCCGGGAGCGCAGTCTCGGCAATAGCTTTCTCAGCCAATTGGCTATAAAAATCTATAGCAGCCCGACATGCAAGATCGATACCCTCCTGCACATACAATTCGCGCACACGGGCAATCTTTCCATCCGAACGTGTGCCGAGCAAAGCTGCAATCTCGCGCCTAACCTCTGCATTCTCACAATTCAGAGCAGATATATAGAGATACGTTTTCTTATCATTGAGGATATCGCCGCCAATTGCCTTTCCGAATACCGCAGGATCGCCGAATGTATCGAGATAGTCATCCTGCAACTGAAATGCCAGTCCAAGCATCGTGCCATAATCATAGAGTTTGTCGGCGGTATCCTGATCGGCACCTGCTACAATAGCACCCAATTTGCATGCCGCACCGAGTAGCACCGAGGTCTTGAGGCGTATCATTTTCAGATAGTCCTCGATAGAGACATCCATGCGCTGCTCAAAGTCCATGTCGTACTGCTGGCCCTCGTAGATCTCCATAGCGGTAGTATTGAAAAGCTCCATCACTGGGCGCAACTTATGCACATCAGCCACTTTCATCATGAGCTGACCGGCCATAGTGAGCATAGCATCACCGGATAGAATGGCAGTACTGTCATTCCACTTCACATGCACTGTAGGACGTCCACGGCGCACATCCGCACGATCCATCACATCGTCATGAAGCAGTGTGAAATTATGATACATCTCCAGACCAAGAGCCTGATTGAGTGCGATACCGCACTCTACGCCGCATGCCTCGCATGCAGCGAGCACAAGCATAGGGCGAAGACGCTTTCCTCCGGAAGCAAGAGTATATGCAATCGGCTCATAGAGTCCCGACGGCTCAGAAGGATATGGAATATCGGCCACCGCAGCGTTGATATAATCGGCGTACCATTTCGGAGTATTCATATGTATTTGTATGTTTATTGATTAAATCGGCTACAATAAGAGCTTGTCTAAATAAAATGATTTTGAGCCGCCATTTATTCAGCAGATTCATCGCCCAATATCAGTGAGGCCAGGCTGTCGCTCTTCTCAACAAGTGTCATCTCAAATGCCTCGATATATGCATCGGCAACATCATCTTTTCCTTCACGGCGATACTCATATTCGTTTGCCCTCACACGCAACAGGTAGCTCTCCAACTGCATCTGCGACATAGCATCGGCACGCTCCACAAGCGTAACGGCATCGTTGGCACCACGCTGGCTCACCAATTTGCGCTCCTTCGATGCCGAACAACTGCATGAAGCCGCCATCAGGGCCACCGTACAGAGCAAAACTGCATTATATATAGTAGATTTTTTCATAACTCTTCATTCAATATGCATTACAGAAGACACATAGCGATTTTCGCACACCCGAGGGCATCGGCCAGGGCATTATGATGATTGTCGAACGGAATGCCCAAAAACTGAGCCACATACGGTAGCGAATAGCTGCCGCCAATGTCACAGCGGCAGATGGATCGCCGTGCAGCCGAGAGCGTGCAGAAAAACGGATTGTCGGGCCACGTCATGGAGTAGATACGATGACAAGCCTTGATGCACTTTTCGTCGAAACTCTTGTTATGGGCCACAAATGCCACGGTCTCCATATCCACTCCATAATGCGAGAATTTTTCAGCCATGCGTTCCCATACCAGAGCAAAGCCATCGCAATTCTCCGTATCCCTTGGATAAATACCATGGATGCTCGTTGAGAAATAGCGCATATACCAATCCGGCTCAGGCTTTACAAGTTCATAGAATGTATCAGCCACGGCACCATCCTTTACCAATACCGCGCCTATGGCACATATGCTTGTAGGCTCATAATTGGCCGTCTCGACGTCGATGGCAATAAAATTATCCATTCTGGAAAGAATTTACCCGGTCGCGCACCTGTTCCATCAGCCAGCGTGGGGTCGATGTGGCGCCACATATGCCTATCGAATCGGCTCCGTCGAGCCATTCAGGCCTAATCTCTTCGGGATTGGATATAAAGTAGGTGAGCGGATTTACATCGTGGCACTCTCCGTAGAGAAAACGTCCGTTGCTCGATTTGCGTCCGCTTACAAACAGTATCACGCTATGCTCGGCGGCAAAAGCACGGAGTTGCGGCACACGGTTGGCCACCTGACGGCATATGGTGTCGACATATTCAAAACGGGCTTCGGGCGATTTACGACGCTCAATCTCATTGATCATCTCATGAAATCCATGCACCGACTTCGTGGTCTGACTATATAAAATGATGTCGCGGGTGAAGTCGAGCCGGTCAAGTCCGGCCACATCCTCAACAACAACAGCCTCACCGTTGGTCTGACCCACAAGTCCGTTGACTTCGGCATGACCACGCTTGCCGTAAATAACAATCTGCTCTCCAGGGCGACGGTTATCATAGCTCTCCTTGATACGCTTCTGCAAATGCAGCACCACGGGACATGTGGCATCGATAATCTCAATCTGATTAGACGCAGCTGTGGCATATGTGGATGGGGGCTCGCCATGGGCACGCAACAGCACTTTAACTCCATGGAGCGACGAAAGATCGTCATGCGTTATCGTCACCAGACCACGGCGACACAGGCGCTCCACCTCGTCACTGTTGTGCACTATATCGCCAAGACAGTATAGGCGCGCCGAACTGTCGAGTTCCTGCTCTGCCTTGCGTATGGCCGTCACCACACCGTTGCAGAATCCGGATGCACTGTCAATCTCTACCCTCATGCTTTCATTCCATGTGCGTCCAACGTACGTCGGTACATATCAATGAGCCATGCATTCTGCTCGGCAATAGTCATATCACTATTGTCAAGGCTGACAGCATCAGCGGCTTTCACGAGCGGGCTTTCGGCACGCGTGGTGTCAATATGGTCGCGCTGCTTCACATTGGCAAGCACATCATCATATGAGGCCTCAATACCCTTTTCCTGCAATTCGAGGAAACGGCGCTTGGCCCTTGTTTCAGCCGATGCATCGACAAATATCTTCATCTCGGCCTCCGGGAACACCGTAGTGCCAATGTCGCGGCCATCCATCACAATGCCTTTCTCACGGCCAAAGCGCTGCTGAAGCTCCACCAGATGATGACGTACGGCAGGGATAACCGCTACCTGCGACACATTGTCGGACACCTTGAGCGAACGTATCTCCAACTCGACATCCTCACCGTTGAGCATGGTATGCTGTCCTTCACCAGGAATCGGCATGAAATCAATCGTTATGTCGGGAAGAGCCTCGATCAGAGATTCAGTATCGACCGCGCCGTCGGCCACCATCCCGTGATTCATACCCCACAGTGTGACAGCCCTATACATTGCGCCGGAATCAACGTAACGATACCCTATCGCAGCAGCCAATGCCCTTGCCATCGAGCTTTTACCCGATGATGAATAGCCGTCAATTGCTATTATAATCTTGTCGTTCGACATGAAATTTACAATTTATAGATCTGATTATAGATTGCTATAAACAGATCACGTTATTTTCCACAAAAATACGAATAAGCCCGCGATAATCCAAACATAATGTCCGCGCATTTGACCATCTCGGCCGTTCATGTGACAAC
>CANPDS010000038.1 GCA_947573015.1 uncultured Muribaculum sp. | reverse complement strand
ACAGATGGGCCTGAAGGATATAGGCTTTGGCTGCACGGTTAGCAACAACAACTCAGCCGACATGCTTTCGCTCTATCAGCTTAGCCGTTCGCTGGGCATGGAGTTTGCCACCGCCGCTTTCCACAATTCTTACTATTTCCATAAGGATGACAATGTGATTACCAATAAGGATGAGGTATGTCGCAACTTCGAGCAGCTTATCGAATGGCAATTGCAGGAGAATCATCCCAAATCGTGGTTCCGCGCGTGGTTCAACATGGGGCTTATCAACTATATCGAAGGTGGACGCCGCATGCTTCCCTGTGAGGCTGGTTCGGCCAATTTCTTCATCGATCCATGGGGCGAGGTATATCCTTGCAACGGTCTGGAATCGAAATACTGGAAGAAGTCGATGGGCAATATACATACCGCCCCCGATTTCATGACGCTGTGGAACTCTCCGGAGGCTGCCGATGTGCGTGCCTGTGTGCGCCGCTGTCCTAAAAACTGCTGGATGGTAGGTACTGCCTCGCCGGTGATGCATAAATATGTGAAGCACCCCATGCGTTGGGCCATTTCCAACAAACTGCGTTCAATGCGTGGCCTTAAACCATGTCTGGACAAGACATGGCATGATGTGGGTCAGGATCCATGTCAGGGCGATCTCCGTGAAAAATTCTGAGCAATGAAAGTCTACGTCACAGGTACACGCGGTATCCCCGGAGTGATGGGGGGAGTAGAGACCCACTGCGAGAATCTCTACCCACGTCTGGCCGCCATTGGCTACGATGTGACGGTGGTGCGTCGCGACTCGTATGTTGCCGGCGACAAGCGCACCATGTGGGAGGGTGTGAAACTCGTTGACGTGCCCACTCCGCGCAAGAAAGCTTTCGAGGCCATAATCCATACTGTGCGTGCCGTGGTGGCCGCACGCCGTGCCGGAGCTGATCTGGTGCATATCCATGCCGTGGGTCCGTCGCTTGCTGTGCCATTGGCCAAACTGCTCGGACTGCGTGTGGTGATGACCAACCATGGTCCCGACTACGAGCGCGACAAATGGGGCCGTATGGCCCGTACCATAATAAAGTGGGGCGAGAGCTGGGGTAGCCGTCTGGCCGACGATGTGATTGTGATAAGCGATGTGATACGCCGCAACATATCGCGTCGCTATGGACGCACCTCACGTGTGCATCTCATATACAACGGTGTGCCGGAGCCCGATCTGTGCGACGAGCCTGAATACTTCGCGGCATTGGGTATCGCTCCTGAAAAATATGTGCTTGGCATGAGCCGCTTTGTGCCGGAGAAAAATCTGCATCATCTTGTGGAGGCGTTCGCACGTTCGGGCCTTGCCACGCAGGGCTACCGGCTGGTGCTTGCCGGCGATGCCGACTTTGAGGATGAATATTCACGCAGCCTTAAGGACCTGGCCAGAAAAAATGGTGTTGTGCTGACAGGATTTGTGCGCGGACGGCGGTTGCATTCACTTCTCACCCATGCGGTATGCTACGTCCTTCCATCGTCGCATGAGGGTCTGCCGATAGCGCTTCTTGAGGCTATGTCATATAACCGTCCCGTTGTGGTGAGCGATATTCCCGCCAATCTGGAGGTGGGCCTGGCTGCCGATGACTATTTCCACGTGGGCGATATTGATGCCCTTGCAGCCAAGATAAAGGGAAAGGTGGCGTCGGGCACGCTCAGTGTAGGATACGACCTCTCTAAGTATGATTGGGATACTATCGCCCGTCAGGTGGCTGAAGTGTATGGGCCTGCAAGATAGCGCCTGCATCAAATATATAATATGAGTTACCGGGGGATGTGGCGCGTTGGCCAAGTCCCTCTTTTTGTGTAAATTTGTGGGCATTACAGCTAAACCAATCATTGCCAAATAAAACGAAATATGAATATAAGGACTATAGCACTGTCACTGGCGCTTATGGGCGCCGCAGGATACTTTGACGCAATGGCATGCACCAGCCTGATCGCCGCTCCGGGGGCCACAGCCGATGGTAGCGCGATGATCACCTATGCCGCCGACTCACACACTCTTTACGGCGAACTTTATTCCACTCCTGCCGCAGACCATGCTCCCGGCGACATGCGCGATGTGCGCGACTGGGACACCGGGCGTATGCTCGGACGCATACCTCAACCGTCGCATACCTACGCTACCGTGGGCAATATGAATGAGCATGGACTCGCTATCAGCGAGAGTACATGGGGTGGCCGCGAGGAACTTGTGGATACCACTGGTATCATCGACTATGGTTCGCTGATTTATATCACTCTCGAACGCGCCAAGACCGCCCGGGAGGCTATCAAGACTATGACCGGTCTGGTGGCCGAATACGGCTATGCCAGCGAGGGTGAGTCGTTCTCTATCGCCGATGGCCGCGAGGCTTGGATAATGGAGATGATAGGCAAGGGCGGCAAGAGCAAGGGTGCCGTGTGGGTGGCACGCCGCATACCCGACGGTATGATAGCCGGACATGCCAATCATTCACGTATACATCGGTTCCCGTTGAACGATCCGGAGACGCTTTACTCTCCCGATGTTATCGACTTTGCCCGTTCGCAGGGATATTTCACCGGCAAGGATGAGGATTTTGATTTCTCGAAAGCCTATGCGATAACCGACTTCAGCGCTCTGCGCGGTTGCGATGCGCGTGTATGGTCATTCTTCAAAAAACATTCCGATGAGGATGTCGACCGTTGGCTCCCATGGATCAACGAGGCCAAGGGTGAGCCTATGCCTCTTTGGGTGAAGCCATCAAAGCCTCTCACCGTGGCCGACATGCAGTGGGCCATGCGCGACCATTTTGAGGATACTCCGTTTGATATGACTCAGGATGTCGGCGCCGGCCCCTTCAAGGTGCCTTACCGCTGGCGTCCGATGACATTCACTGTCGACAGCGTGGAGTATACCAACGAGCGTGCAATCGCCACACAGCAGACCGGATTCAGCTTTGTGGCACAGCTCCGCGACAATATGCCCAAGGCCATGAAGGGTGTGTTGTGGTTTGGTGTCGATGATACCAATACCTGTGTCTACGTGCCCATGTACTGCTCATTGCAGCGTGTGCCACGGTGTTATGAACCGGGCAACGGCGATATGCTCACTCTGAGCTGGGATGCCGCTTTCTGGGTGCACAATTATGTGGCAAATCAGGCTTACAACCGCTATAGCCAGATGATACCTGATATACGCCGCGTGCAGAGCGAGCTTGAGGATGGCATGGCAGCAGGGGTGGCCGATATCGAGGCCCGTGCGAAGGAGTTGGCTCCGGAGGAACAGGCACGTCTGCTCACCGAGTTCTCATGCAGCTGGGCCGAGCGCTCCACCAAGCGTTTTAAGGAACTTGGCGATTACCTCTTTGTGAAATATCTTGACGGCAATATCAAGAAAGAGACCGCTCCCGGCAAATTCGCCCGCACGCAGGAGGGTCAGTGCATGTCGCCGGTGTTTGGCGGCTACAGCGATGATTATTACCGTGCAGTGGCCAAGGATGCCGGAGAGCGTCTGAAAGTGGTAAACCCCTGATAGACATTAAAACCCTCTAAAACTATTCATTATGCCACGAAATAATGATGAGATGCCGGAACTGAGCCTCCTCGGCAATCAGGCGACGCATTATCCCGACCAATATGCTCCGGAGGTTCTGGAGACATTCCCTAATAAGCATCCGGAGAACGAGTATCTTGTGACCTTCCACTGTCCGGAGTTTACCTCGCTCTGTCCGAAGACCGGTCAGCCTGATTTCGCCAAGATAATCATAAGCTATATACCGCGCGAACGCATGGTGGAGAGCAAGAGCCTGAAGCTTTACCTGTTCAGCTTCCGCAACCATGGCGACTTCCATGAGGATTGCGTGAATATCATAATGAAGGATCTTGTAAAGCTGATGGA
This sequence comes from uncultured Muribaculum sp., assembly GCA_947573015.1. Classification (GTDB taxonomy): domain Bacteria; phylum Bacteroidota; class Bacteroidia; order Bacteroidales; family Muribaculaceae; genus Muribaculum. The sequence continues at coordinate 8,579 of CANPDS010000038.1, read as the reverse complement.
TCCGAGGTATCTTGAAGTGAAAGGGGTATTCACTCCGCGCGGAGGTATCGCGATACACCCGTTTGCCAATTATGCCGACGAGCAGCATCGCGACATGGCTCGTGAGCGTATGCTCGCCTCATTCCCTGAATCCTGATAGTCCATGACACCTGAAAAAGGCAAGAAGTATACTTTCCCGGCACGCGAGATTGAACTTAACCGCGAGTCGGGGAAGCTGTTTTTCAATATCACTGCATTCGGCAACAGTTACCGGGTGCCGGCATATAATTTCCAGCGCGACAATCTGCCCGACAGTATCACGTGTGTGATACGCCCAGACGGCAGGATGGAGCAGGATCTTGATACGATTCTTCCACAGTTTTACACGGTTGGTGAGGAGTACATATTCTGTGTGCTTTCCGATCTGCAGGCCGGTGGGTATAAGGTGCGCGACGATCTCAACGGCTTCACATTCCCGCTTACCGAGTTCGGGCGCAAGCGTCTGCCTCGCTTCAAACGCATAGTGTGCCGTGTCAACGGTATTTCCGGTGGGAGTCTGCAACTGTCGCTGGTGGATTATGAGAAAGAGCGGGTAGCAGCCGAGCCGGCAAGCGCCGAGCAGATAGCGATGTTTGATCCGGAAGGTACGCTGACAGGCGACCGTATCGTGGCTCTGATGCGCCGTCACACCATGCTCGGGGAGGCTCTTGCACTTTATGAGGCAGCCGACCCACGGTGGGTGATAGCTGCTCTGGAGGGTGTGGAGCGCAATTTCGCGCGCTGGCTCAATCCCAATGGTCGCGCTCGCTCGGAAAGCTACATGCATCGCAAACTGCGCTGGCTTGAAAGATATATCTCGATCGCTACTGGCGTGCTTGAGCGTGGAAGTGTGCTCGGCTCGTTCCCTACGTCGTCGCACGAAGGGATTCAGGCGCGTCTGTCGCGCATCATCACCCATGCCGGCGATTACCGTGAAGCGATCTGGCTGCTTCTCGACGGTCGTGAGCAGGCATTTATCGATGATGCCATCGATACGCTGAAACTTTCCGGCTACCTTTACCAACCAGAGCGGCGCATGAGGGTGCTCATGTCGCTGTTTACTCTGCGCACGGAATATCTTCGACGATATGTGGCCGATATTTTCGATATAATACGCGACCGGCATGCTCAACCTCGGTTTGACAAACTCTATGGAAAGGCTTTCATCGAGATGCTCGATATATTTATCCAGAATGAGAGCAAGCTTGTGGATGCAGCCGATAAGGCATCTGTGCGCGAGATGATAGTGGCGCTTGCCATACAGCTGCTGCTTACTTCGGGGCGCGACTTCGCGTCGTGGCACCTCTACCGCACGATGCTCTACCGCTATGCGGCCATGCTTATCGACAAGCGTAGCTCCGACCTTATCGACAAGGCTTTCTGCACACTTCTGGGAGAAAATGAGGATGGTCTTGAATTTGGGTGGCATGATCTTGATGATGTGTCGCTGCTCTGCTCCACGCGGTTGCTGCGTCCGGTGCAGCGGCGGGGTGAGCCTGTGCAGGGTGTATACGAAGGGAGCAGCGCGGTGATAAAATTGCGCGACGGAGGAATAACCGTGTCGCATCCCGATGGCGACGCACGCAACGTGATTCCCACCGATATGTTCTCTCCACGTCAGGTGATGGTGATGGTTGATGAGCGACTGGATGGTAAGTTCAGTACAGATGAGACAGATCTGAGCCATCTGCATGCGATGTGGAACACAGTGCAGCAATCTTTACTTTCGCCTAAAGCGGCTGTGGGAAAAAAAACTGAGGAGCCTGCTCCTGCGGCAGTGTTGCCCGAGGTTGGGCAGACTGTGGCTGTACGCGTAGTCAAGGCGTTGGATGATGATCCCCATACCTTCCTTTGTCAGGTGGAGTCGCCCGGATATATCGGTCAAGGCACTATCAATACCTTTGATATAGTGATCTTTCCGCTTGCGGCGAGGGCCGATGATTTTGTGGACTTCGACACCCATCGTCCGTTCTTGCTGAAGGCGATGGTTGATAGCATCGACGCAACTACCGGCATGCTGCATTTTACCATGCGGCCGGGCATACGCGAGCTTACCATACGTCTGGCGAGCGCTGCCCGCGACGCCAAGGAAGATTGCCTCACGTATCTGTATGACTACCGAGCGGCCACCAACCAATGGTTTGGAGTCACCGATGGTGGATTCCCCGTTGTGTTCAAGGCTCCCAGGGAGGAATTGAGTGCCAATGAGGTGGTGTATACCCGTATAGATTATATCAACGCATCGCGTCCTGACCGACTGTTTATCAATGCCCATTTCGTGGATGTGGAGGAGAAGAATGAGAATCTTTTCCGCTTCAAGCGCAATGCTTTCTATTATCTGATGAGCCGCTATGCCGATGGCGCGTTGTATCTGCCTGATTCCGGGGCTTCTGAGGCTGCGCCGGAGGTTGATGCCGCGGTGCGCCCGGAGGTGTATCTGCATCTTGATGAGGTGCGCGAGCTGATACGGCTTGTTGACAGTGTGGCATCATTGCGTCATACTGACTATGTGCCGACCTACAATCATCTGGCGCTGGCCCGTCTGTTGTCGGCCATTATCGATGACACGTTCCTCCGTGAGGTCTACGCCGTAAAGATGGCTCTTGTCAAGGCGCTGTGGGCCTTCTCTGCGGTAGGCCGCATAGACCGAGACCGGTTTGATGAGCTTGATGAGCGGGCCTCTATGCTGGCGCAGGGCGATCCTGACACCCGCCGGCGTCTGATGATGCTGCGCGTGCTGTCGCGGCTCGACACTCCCTGGCAGGAGTCGGGGGCACTTGTCGATGCAGCCTCGTCGGGCGATGACACCACGATAAGCGCTCTTGCCCGATTGGTGATGTCGTACAACTTTCTGCGCGGTATCGAGGTGTATGAAGCGCGTCAGTCGCTCAAACGAGAGATCTACCGACTGCTCGATCTGCCCCTTCCCGACACACTGCATACACGTGTGGCTCAGGAGGAGGACCTCTACACCGAGTTCAAGGCGTCGCTCATATATCCACCGGAGCGCGACCGCCATATGAAGGCTGATCCTCGCCTGCAGGTGGCCGACATAATGAAGGGGATCGACGCCATGCTCAATCAGAAGGGGGGTACGCTGTTTATCGGCGTGGGCAACAGCGGTCAGCCCATCGGTCTGCATGGCGATTTCGTATATCTCAACGGAGGTATCGATGACTATGATCTTCAGGATGTGAAAGATAAGTTCCGCCTGATGCTTGACAATGGCATGCGCCGTCATTTCGGTGTGGCTCCGGAGGGGATTGTGCTTTATCCTGACTATGTAAAGCCGGAATTCGACTTCATTGACGGGCAGTGGGTGTGCCGCATCGATGTGCGCCCGGCCCCTGCGGTGATACCGATGACTGACGGTGCCGTCTATGTGCGCGGTATCAACGGTAAGGGTGATCCCCTCACCCCCAAGGAGGTAAAGGCCCTCCGCGCCTCCCGCTGATCCGGGCGTTATGTAGAGGGCGGTTGATCCATGCTGCAGAGAGCGGATACACCACGGTGGGGACGGTAGCTCCTTAGTGAGGGGAATACTGATTGGCGGTGCGTCATAGGCAGAGGGGCGCAAGGTTAAATTGCGCTGAAATTGTGTTAAATATGTTATCGTTATCAACTTTTGCCGTAGGGGCATGTTATGTTTTATGAAAACGGGAGTCCGGGAGGCTTATGATGCCGAGCGGCGGGAGATACGTTTATGATACTGATATAAAACATAATTACGATAACTTAACTAAAACACAATTATTATGGCCGAAAAGAAGTATTCGCCAGCAGTTCAGGAACTTGCTGACCTTATTAAGGAAAACAACTGGGAAGATAAGTTTAACCAGGCCATCGCTAAGATGGACTCTTACAAGATTCCCGGCTTATCGGATATGAAGAGTATCGAGGATTATCTCGACTATCTGGAAGCGTATGTGCATTGGGTTCCGGCAGAGAACCGAGAGGGCACACATGTGTACCAACATCTGTTCCGTTCGTTCTTCCTGCTTGATCAGGAGCCGGTGAAGTCATTGCAGACTCCATGTAAGCCGGCAGATCAGCAGCCTGAACTGTCGCCACTTTCGAAGTGGATGGTCAACTACTGTTATGCTATAGGCGATTGGCTTGACAGCCCTGAGTCAATCACAGATGACAGTGTTAAGTCGTTCTATGACTGTGCCGTCTATAATATGGGCGAATATGAGGAGCCACGTGGTGGTTGGAAGACTTTCAACCAGATGTTTGCTCGCCACGTGAAACCTGGTTACCGTCCGATCGCCGCTATCTCTGACGATAAGGTGATAGTGCATCCTGCCGATGCATGCTTCGGCGGACAGTGGGAGATCCGTCCTGATACCCATGTGCGTATCAAGGGTCTTGACTGGAGTATTGACGAACTTCTTGAAGGCAGTCCTTATAAAGATAAATTCATGGGAGGTATGTGGTGCCACTCGTTCCTGAGCTGGACCGACTATCATCGTCAGCATGCACCTCTTGCCGGTGTTGTGCGTGAGGCCCGTGTTATCCAGGGAGCTTGCTATGTAGATCTTGTAGCTGTGCCCGATAAGGTGGATCCAGCCACCAATCAGGTGGAGGCTTGGCGTGCTACCGCTCCTGATGAGGCCGGTTATGAATTCATGCAGACCCGAGGCCTGATCGTGCTTGAGACCAAATATGGCTATGTGGCTATTCTGCCTATCGCGATGCCTCAGGTATCGTCGGTAGTGATAACCGCCGAGGTAGGCCGTGCCCTTCAGAAGGGTGAGGAGATTTCTTACTTCCAGTTTGGCGGCTCGGATATCGTCTACCTGTTCTCGCCAAACATGAATGTATCGATGACTGCGCATAAGGGCACTCACTATAAGGTAGGTACCAAGATTGGAGAGGTTTATCCTGTGGTAGAACTCTGATGTATGGCCCAGTAAGGCAAATTTGTTAATCTCATAAAACTTAGGCTTATGGCTTCAACAGATTCAAACAAGCCGTCAACTCAGCCTAAGGCAAGCAAACCCGCGAAGGCTCTGATATCAACCGGTGCGATGACCGTAATGATCATCACCACCGTGGTGAGCCTCCGCGGGCTTCCTTCCCAGGCCGAATTCGGCATACAGTCGATATTCTATTATCTCTTCGCGGCGATAGTGTTTCTAATCCCATTCTCTATGGTTTGTGCCGAGCTTGCCTCGACCTATACCCATTCCGGTGGTCTTTACCGTTGGGTTTCGGAGGCGTTCGGAACCCGGTGGGGGTGGTCGGCGATGTATCTTGAATGGCAGACACTGGTGATATGGTTTCCGGCAGTGCTTATGTTCGCGGCCGTATCGTTGGCGTATATATTCTGGCCGGAATCATTTGATGCCCGGCTTGCGTCGAACAAACTGTATACATTGCTGATAGTGCTTGGTGTGTACTGGTTCTGTAATTTCATGGCCTTCAGGGGAATGAAGTCGTCGAAGATATTGAGTACGCTTGGCGGCCTGTTCGGCACAATCGTGCCTGGCGCCATACTGATCGTGCTTGGAGTGGCGTATTATGCCATGGGTAAGCCGATCATGCTCACGCACGAATCGTTTTTCCCCGATTTCACGAAGATCGGCACGATAGTGCTCGCAGCCTCTATCTTCCTGTTCTATGGAGGTATGGAGATGAATGCGGTGCATGTTCAGAATATGAAGAATCCGGCGCGCCAGTTTCCGAGAGCGATGTTTCTCGCGGTGGCAGTGATAGTTCTTCTATTTGTTTTCGCCACACTTGCTATCGGATTTGTGGTTCCTGCCAAGGATATCAATTTGTTAGCCTCATTACTTGTGGCGTATGATGATCTTTGGGCATCTATCGGAGTTCCCTGGCTTGGCAATGTCATGGCCCTTCTGATCACTTTCGGAGTGATCGGTCAGGTGAGTGTGATCATTGCAGGACCGTCGACAGGCCTTGTTGCTGTTGGCGAGAGTGGCTATCTGCCCCGATCGCTGCAGAGGGTCAACAGCCGAGGTGTCAACAAGCCTATCCTTTATGTGCAGGCTATATTCGTATCGATGCTTGCTCTTGTGCTTGTAGTGTTGCCGTCGGTAGAGTCGGCCTATCAGGTAATGTCGCAGATGGCTACGGTGATCTATCTGATACTTGTGTTGATGATTTACTTCGCGTTCCTGCGGTTGCGCCATACCCAGCCTCAGAAACGCCGTGGATTCCGTGTCCCGGGCGGTAAATTCGGAGAATATATAGTGGCCGGTGTCGGTATTCTTGGTGCCGTGGTTGCGATGGTTCTCAGTTTTATCCCCCCGTCGCAGATAGCTACCGGTAGTCCGGTAGTGTATGTGTTAATCATCCTTATCGGCGCTGTAGTGTTTTTCTGCGTACCACTTATAGTATATGCATGCCGTAAGCCATCGTGGCGCGATGCGAAGGTGGCATCTGATTTCTATCCGTTTGATTGGCAGATAGAGAATAGAAAGCCTTCGGAAGTGTCGAAATGGAGTGCTGATTTCACCCCTACGGCACAGGACCTGGCAGAAACGGAAGAGCGTGTCGCAAAGGAGTTTAATGAAAACGCTCAGTCGGGCAAACCGATGTAGTCAAACCAGACAAAGTTCAGATTTATCGCATATCGGGCTTCTATATTATAGGAATGGCTTCGGTATGCGATAAATTTTACCTGATAAGTAAGAGTATGTTTGAATTTAACTCAATGAAATTCTTAGAATGAAAATCGGCATCTTCCGAGCTTTCATTCAGTCGTTATGGCACCCCATAACTCATTCATTCAATCTCAGAATATGCTCGTTTTTCTCTCCTAATTATAAACATCAGTTAAATTCAAACATACTCTAAGACATGAAAATTATTGCGAATTTTAATACTCTCCGCGGCATTCTTTCGATGCTTTTTGCGCTTATCTTCAGTGGTGTAGATTGCTGCACTCCTTCATCTTCAAGCAAAAATCATCTGAAATTATGCACCCGGATAGTAAAATAATTTTCAAGACTTACTTAGTCGGAATATCTGATCATGCACATAGGCATAAAAAAGCATTAAAATGATGAGACGTATACCTACAGGCAAAGGATACATACCTCTGCTTACATTGCTGGCCATATGGTCGATCTCGCTGGTGGTTGATCTGCCTGGCCTGGCTATTTCTCCGCTGATGAGCGTGATTGACACGGTATTTCCCGGCGTTACCCATCTTGAAAGTCAGTTGTTGGAGATACTTCCTAATTTCTTTATCTTCCCATTCATATTGCTGTCGGGAAAGTTGTCGATGAGCCGCAATAAAACCGGTCTTGTAGTACTTGGTCTGTTGATATTTCTGGCTTCGGGGATTGCGTATTTCTTTGTAGACAGCATATGGGGCCTTATCGTGGTGAGCTGTGTGCTCGGCATGGGGTGTGGTCTTGTGATACCGCTTGCCGCCGGGCTTCTTGCAGATACGTTTACCGGGAAGTATCGGTTGGAGCAGATGGGCATCAAGTCGGGTATCGCCAATTTTACGTTGATCATAGCTACACTGGTGGTCGGGTGGACCGAGGGCCATGACTGGCATATGCCTTTTGTGGTGTATCTCGTGCCGGTAGTGCCGCTTGTGATGTCGGTATTTCTATGTAAGCGTTTTCTTGCGCGAAACAACGACGTGGATGAGCCGTGCACGGATTCACAGACTGGCAAGGATGGTGTTGCGGAAACAGCAGCCACTACGACAGATGCGGTGTCGCCGCGAGATGTGAGGCGGAGGCTCTGGGGTGTGATTCTGTTCTATCTGGTGGTAACGGTATCCGGTATCACTTTGTCGTTCTTCATTCCGTTTTTGATGGCGTCGCATCATATGGGCGATGATGCCACGGGGTATGTGAGTGCGGCGTTCTATCTGGCACTTACGTTGCCTGGATTTATGCTTGGGAGGGTTGTGACATGGCTTCGCGAGCGCACGGTGGCAGTATGTGTCGGTGCAATGATAGCCGGTCCGCTTTTTATCGCTTTTGTGCCTGAGCTATGGGCTTATTTTTTAGGAGCTGCGCTTACCGGATTTGGTTATGGTGTGCTTCAGCCTATATTTTATGACAAGGCTTCGGCATTGGCACCTACGGCACAGGCGTCGACAAGAATGCTGTCGTATGTGATGTCGGCTAATTATCTTGGTATCGCGGTGTGTCCGCTTTTCTTCGGAGGACTTGATTCGAGGATGGCGTTTATTCTCAGCGGTGCATGCATGGTGGTGGTTCTGGTAGTAGCGCTTATATGGCGTAGGTCGTTTCCATTCAGTATCAACAATGAGCTTGCAGCGTACAGCCACAAGAAAGCTATTTCTTAGAAACTGTTTAAAATTTATTTCACATTGCTTTTGAGCGTCGATAATCCATCTTAAAATCTACATCAGATAAATTTAAACAGTTTCTTAGCCGCGCTCTTGGAAGGCCTTGAAATTACGGCGAGGTACGCTTACTCTGAGTTTTTGGGATGTGGCGTAAATGAAAACCGCTGTAACTTTTTTGAGTTACAGCGGTTATGGTATTGAGTTTGGTGGAGTATAGCGGACATGAAATATTAGTAAAATATAGATTTATATAGCATCT
>CANPDS010000037.1 GCA_947573015.1 uncultured Muribaculum sp. | reverse complement strand
CAAAGCAGCACTCACCCCGGGCATTCCATTTGCCTACGGAATAAATCTCCCCTCCCCTGACGCATTCAACCTACCGGAGAAATCCGTTGCCTCGACCCAAGATGGCCGTAAATTCAAACTACTGGCACTAAACCTTATACCCTGCACTACTATCGCCCTCGCTTTACAGCAGCCTTCCTGGCATTTGGCACAGTAAGAAGAGTCCATATCCCGGCTACAGCGATGCAACTGCCTATCAGCGCAGGCCATATACCAGGGACGGCAGCACCCGTTACAGAGGAGGCGCCCACCGATCCCAATGCACGCTGAATACTTGTTCCGGTACCGATAAGGTCAGACGAAGCTCCAACACCGGCGATCGACCATTCTCCACCGGCAGAGTTGACAGCCGCACACCATACTGCGCCCACAATCAGCACAGCCAATGCCGACAACACCACACGCTTAAGCAAAGACACATTGCCACGCATATGGCGGTATATGATGTTAAGTGCCACCACTGCGGCAGCTACAGCCAGAGCCTCACACAACAGCACGGGCATTGAAGTAATCAAAAGGATAAGTGTGGTAATCATCATCTTGTATTTAAAATTATTAACACTTGTAGATAAGCCCAGGTTTCACCGACTTCGTATATTTGTAGAGTTTTAACACACCTGACTATGCGTAACATAATACTATATGATGTCGCCGAGATCCGCGACAATCTCCTCCCCATAACCTATACACGTCCCGTAGCCGAAATACGTCTTGGGATCAACACAATACGCGAAAAATGGGAACGTGCATTCCCGGGCCGGTATTCCTACAAAGTCAGCGCGGACTATCTGTCGAAAAAATTCCCGATGACCGAGGCAGATACACTCGATGACTACTATATCGCATCGCACGTATGCCCGACAGAGAATCTTGTACAAGCCATATCCACCTTGCCACAAGGCACAGCCATAGCAATCGACGGAGAGGTTATTGCCCGACATGGCAAAGAGACAACAAATACTGTAGAGCTTACAGACAAGCCGATCGCGCTTCGCACTCTTCCCGACATATTCCTCCTAAACGGAGATGCTCTTGAACAAGACTTTCAGGCCATAACCGCCACACATACATCCCAGCCACTGAGCAAGACCGTGACAGTAATCGGCGACCCATCAAGGGTATTCCTCGAAGAGGGCGCGTGGATCGAAGCCGCCGTGCTTAATGTAGAGCATGGCCCTGTATACATCGGGCGCAATGCGGAGGTAATGGAGGGCACTCTGGTGCGCGGCCCATTGGCTCTGTGCCACGACTCCCACATAAACATGGGCACAAAAATATATGGCGCCACCACCATCGGGCCATGGTCAAAGGTCGGAGGCGAGCTGTCGAATGTGGTGATGATCGGCTACAGCAACAAGGCCCACGACGGATTCCTCGGAAATGCAGTGATCGGAGAATGGTGTAACCTTGGCGCCGACTGCGTGGCATCAAATCTGAAAAACGACTATACCGAAATCAAACTCTGGAACTATCCGGCCCACCGATTCCTGCGCACCGGTCTGCAATTCTGCGGCCTCATCATGGCCGATCATTCCAAAGCAGGAATCAACACGATGTTCAATACCGCCACTGTAGTCGGCGTGGGTTGCAACATACACGGTTCCGGATTTCCTCGCAATTTTGTAGCATCATTCAGTGAAGGAAGCGCGGCAGGCTTTTCGGATGTAGCCATGTCGAAATTTTTTGATATCGCACGCCGTGCCATGGCCAGGCGTCATGTGGAGCTTACCCAAACCGATATAGACATATTCGAAGCTATCCGGGAAATCGCAGAGACATATAAATAACAGCCTCTCAAAAAAGACGGTGAGTAAAAATGCCATTAATTGGTGAATTTCCCTCAATTAATGGCATTATTGCTGCATTAAGACAATCCATTCGCCACTTTTCATCAAACAAATTTGGCAAAATAACATTCAATCATTAATTTTGCACTAATAATGGGGTTCAGAAAGCCAAAACTGTGGCAACAGGGTACTTGACTGATGCAGATCCCCCGCCCATTATCCTTTCACTTATTTTAACCTAACCACGACAGAGATGAGAGTAGCTATCGTAGGTGCAAGCGGAGCAGTCGGACAGGAATTTCTCCGCACACTTGACCAACAGAATTTTCCCATTGATGAGTTATTGCTCTTCGGCTCAAGCCGTAGTGCTGGCCGCGCATATACTTTCCGTGGAAAGGAGATTATAGTGAAAGAACTCACACATAATGCTGACGACTTCAAAGGAGTGGATATAGCTTTCACTTCTGCCGGAGCAGGCACATCACGCGAATACGCCGACACGATCACAGCCCATGGAGCCATGATGATCGACAATTCAAGCGCGTTCCGCATGGATGCCGACGTACCTCTGGTGGTACCCGAAGTCAACGGAATGGACGCTTTCGATACCCCAAGAAATATAATTGCCAATCCTAACTGCACCACTATCCAGATGGTAGTGGCCCTGAAGCCTATTAACGACCTGTCGCCCATTCGCCGTGTGCATGTGTCGACTTATCAGGCTGCCAGTGGTGCCGGAGCATCGGCAATGGCAGAGTTGCTCGAACAACATGCCCAACTCACCCGTGGAGAGCAACCGACAATCGAAAAATTCGCATACCAGCTCGCATACAATGTCATCCCTCAAGTCGATGTATTCACCGAAAACGGATACACAAAGGAAGAGATGAAAATGTACAATGAGACTAAGAAAATAATGCATGCTCCATCACTCGAAGTAAGCGCCACATGTGTACGTGTACCCGTGATGCGCGCTCATTCCGAGGCAGTATGGGTAGAGACAGAGCAACCCATTACTCTTGAGGCAGCCCGTGAGGCTCTTGAGAAAGCCGAGGGTGTAGTAGTACTCGACGATCCTGCCAACAAGCGCTACCCGATGCCACTCGATATCGCCGATCAGGATCCGGTATATGTGGGTCGTCTGCGTAAGGACTTGACTTGCGACCGCGGACTTTCATTCTGGATCGTAGGCGATCAAATCAAGAAAGGAGCAGCTCTAAATGCCGTGCAGATAGCGCAGTTCATGCTGGCCCACGGTTGGAAATCACAAGCCAAATAATGGTCATCACAATTTCCTCCCTCTTTCCTACAAAACCCTCTCTCAATTCTCAGAAAATAGAAAACCTCTGTACAAATAAGATAAGTAACCTTAAGCCTTTATTTTAAAAGAAAGGGAGCCGGTGTGAACCGCCTCCCTTTCGCCTTTTATCGGTCGAAGCCCCAATAAAGCATAGTGGAGCATGTAATCATTCTTTCTCGGCAGGATCAAAAGCCTTGGTCAGCAGACAACCGATAATGCCAATATCAATAATGATAAAACCAAAACGGGCGCACAGCATATCTACCCGGTTTGCCAAATAGGCGAGTAAAGCATTCAATACAATAAATGCTCCCCAAAACACCGTAGCCTGATGTGGATGTTCCTCTACATAGCTTACTTTGATCTGCCTTATGCCAAACATAACGAGTAAGCCACATAATGCACCTACAACACTGTTCCAGAATTCTTGCGCATGACACAAATAAAGCATATTGCCCCACACAAAAACAAACCCGGCGCCCACCATGAGTCCGAAAATTCTCCTCATATGAATAAGAGTTAAGCAATCATTCGTTTATATCCACTGGATTCCAGTACAAGGAACTATTCAAACCAATTTGATTCGCTATAATTGTACTTGACTTCAAGTCATCCGAAATACTTGCATCATGCAATATCTGATTCACTTGTCCAGAATATGATTCTTTATATTCCACCGGCAATGAAGAATACATTTCCAACACCGGTATATTTACATTTTTCATCATCACTAATCGTGAATCATTCTCTGCTATATTAAAATGATCCACCATAATATTACTTGAACTTTCTATAAAAGTAGAATATGAGCTCTCGCCATTTAAAACATTTACAGATTCTGAACAAAGTGCAATAATCACATCGATCAGCTTATCCTTATATTCCTGTGAGAAATCTATTCGTAAAGAATCCGGAGATATTCTATTATGTTTCACGATACAAGAGTCCAATATTTCATATGCCCTAACTCGATACTCAGAACAATTCTCCTTTGGAAAATCAATAGCACATTCTGCAAGAATTTTGTTATGCCGCCACCCGATTGAGTCCATGTATCCAACATATCCTATAGGATAAGAATATCGCCAGTCATTACCGTCTTCCAAACCACACGGAATAATTATATTATTTGATGAAATATACGGTGGTGTTACCATAGCTAAACCAGCACAATCATATACATATTGTGCAATAGATGATGTTGCAGTAGCCGCAACCTCTGAACTCAAATGCGACAATACAACCCCAACAACAGCGCCCCCAATTGTACCCATAGGTCCAAGGGAACTTCCAATTGCAGCCGCAATAATTATTTCACCCGCAATTCCACCCCACATATCTACCTGAGGCGGGAGTAAATCCAATGAATCTTTCGGCTCTTTTGTATGCTGTTCTGTAGCTCTAGAATCCACATAGTCTGATGATAAAAAGAGCTTTGCATACTCCAAATTTAGACTATCAATTGCATCTGCAACTCCATTTACCCCATCATCTATATATACATAAGATGAATCCAGCACACTCGTTTCAACAGAATCAGAATCCTGACACGCGTATAAGACACCAACTGCAATGCTTATACTCAATAAAATTATTTTATACATAATGTGAGAATAAAAATATACAGTCGCAAAGTTAGTATCCTCCTCCAATTAAACCCCAAAAATTCACGTTACATATCATCGGAGTCACACCAAATAAAAATCCAAATAAATAACTATATATCAAAGCATTACGCTCTCGAAACAATAAAAATTTTGTTACGTAACAAATAACATCGTTTATTGTAATTTAAAATAACAATTTATTACTATCTTTGAGCGCAAGCCTTCTGTTTATTCTATATATTCAATTATAGATGGCTATTCTAATTTATTTTAGTTTTGTAATAGCTGCTTATTCTGACCTTTCTTCCTTATGAAGAGAGACCGATAAAAGTATCGTGACCGATTAAGAAAAGATAATCGGAGAAAAAACAGACGCATAAAAACTTTAGAACAGCCATAATAAAAATAATTTTAAACAAGCTATTATGTTCAAGTTTTATTGCACAATCGTTCTATTTCACACCTCACCTCTTCCTCCTCCATCAGATGCTGCCGCATATGGAATCATTGGGTGGTGTGCAACGGTATTGTTTTTCCTTATATTAATTTGGACAATAAAATTGAAAAACGAGGCCAAATCACTATATAGTGCCAAAGAATTGCTCTGGGATAAGAAACTCAATTTTGAGAAAAGCAAAACTGAGAATCAGCATTATGAAAATGACCGGATCATGTCATCACTGCACAAAAAAGAACTACATAATGAAATATTATCTACACATATCTCCGACCTTGTTAACCGCATTTACGCTCTTGATCCCGGATTCGCAAAAATAGAAAATTTGATCACGTCAAATAATGCAGCACGTATTTACTCATCAAAAAATGCATTTACGGAATCGGAGTTGAAAAGTTTTTCAACATCAATAGCCCTGTGCAAAAAAGACCTATTCAAAGAACTTCATATTGATGCGCCTGAATTAACAGAAATCGACAATGCACTTTTCGGACTAATCACCTTAGGCATTAAGAACCAAGATATAGCAATATTGCTAAATATCTCAGAAGGAACTCTAAGGCAAAGGAAATTCAGATTGAAGAATAAGTTGACATCGGAGAAACTTATACAGGCTATCAGCTGATAATTCACGAGACACGAAAGCCGGTGGATCTACTTGCGATAGCGGTTGAAAAAGCGGCAGATGATATCGCCGGTGGGCAGATCGGCATTGCCCCAACGATGAGCACCGCCCTCTATACAATATAGTATGACTTCCGTACCGGTAGGTGAGCCGGAATATACCGTGCGGATAACAATGCGCTCCGAGCCTGGATTTGATGGTACGGTGTCCGTAGCCATAGTAGTGCACCTATTGTTTGCCGCAATGGCCGACACAGCCAATGGCACAGGTATGTATGCGCCCCACCCTCCGCTGCTGGCATGATCGCCAAACCACATGGAAGTCTTGTCGGCAGTGCCATGAATCTCCATAAATGGTATGGGGGCAGTCAGGCTATGGGCCATGTAGACATTCTCGAAAGTGAGTCCGGCCACAGATGCATACGCCTTGAAAAGCTCAGGATGGGTATAAGCAAGCTGATAGCATAGGTCGCCACCGTTCGACATGCCGGTAAGAAACACATCATTCCGGCTGAGAGCGAATTTCACACACACTTCATCCAATAGTTTGCCAAAGAAATCAGCTTCATCAATGGTCATTCCTGACTGCGATGGATAGCCGACATTCCATCCATCCTTACCACGACTATCGGGAGAACCATCAGGGTAACAGATAGCATAACCATAATTTTCCGAAGCTTCATTGAGATCAGCACGAACCCGGTTGGCCGGCTTTGATCCATAGCCATGAGTATATACGATAAGAGGCATACCGACTGTAGCAGAATCCGGTATATACATGGCATAAGTACGTATAGTATCGCCATATGCAAATTGATGGCGAGTGAGCTCTCCGGCAAACATATTTACCGATACAGCTACTATAAGAAGCAGGAGAAGAGAGATTTTTTTCATATTCAAAGATATTGAACTGATGTAATTTCAACTAAAATAGATGGAGCTGCAGATTATTCCGCACCGGGAGTCTCATCGGGAGTCTCATCTTTCTCCGAAGATTGAATGCGGAAGATCGAAAAATTGACAGACCCATATGCCCTATGCTCCAGGAAATGCGGCAGTCCGGAGAAATCGAAATTACGTGAGTGCTCTATGACTACCACAGTACCCTCATGAAGCATGCCCGATCCGAGAATTAATCCCGGGATTTCGCCAAAACGTGGAAGATCATAGGGAGGATCTGCAAAAATGATATCATAAGCAGTGCGACAAGAAGCGATATATCTGAACACATCACCACGTATAAGGGTAAAATTATCGACATCCAATTCCTTTGCAACCTGCGATATGAAACGCCATTGTGTAGAGGCTTTCTCGACGGCAGTCACATGACTGCACTCACGCGAAAGGAATTCAAAGCTGACCGCACCCGTACCGGCAAAAAGATCAAGAGCGGTAGCACCCTCGATATCAATTATATTTTCAAGGACATTGAAAATATTCTCACGCGCAAAATCTGTAGTAGGACGAGCCGATATGTTTGTTGGCACGCTAAAGCGGCGGCGTCCAAATTTTCCTCTTATTATTCGCATTGTATTGGTGTCTGTGGTGGTATAGTGGAGTTTTTATCTATATTGCCGCAAAAAACAGAAGTAAATGCGCCTACAACAAATGGCAAATCGCCCACAGCATTTGCCATCCGGGCAGGAAGCGGCATGACATAGGCCAGATATTTCCGTAAGAGAGGCGTTACCGCCTCACGGGAGGAGGGATCGCCGGAAAGGAGCAGTTCGCCTGACGCATCAAGCCCGAGATTTGCGCGTACAGCCATGATAAAGTAAACAGCATCAACAGAACTGGTATAGGCAAACGTATTGGCAAACGATAACCCGACACTGTCAAACGCAATCAGATCAACGGCTCCATTACGGAAATTAGCGAACATCTTACCATCGACGCCCAGCGGATCGGTCTGCTGAAAGTAGCGTCCCTCTACATCAAGAGCATGATGAAAATCGGGATTATAGAACGTGCGACGCAAAAAATCTACAACAACAGCATCTGTAGCCATTACAAATACCGGAGCTTGCGTCTTAGTGTCATTGTCCGACTCTATTACAACCGATGATTCATTGCAGATATCAAGAGATGCCTCAGCCAACAGTGCACGACTTTCCGCATCCATCTGTGCAGTAGCCGCCGGTAGCAATGCAAAACGCGAGGTGTGCATAATGACACTTACACGCTCAAATCCGGAGAGAAGAATAGGATTGTCATACACAATTTCCTCAAGGCTTTTAACAAGCATGTCGGCAGGAGACAACATGAGCATATCATCAGGCACCCCAGTAGCCAACGGAAACTGACGCCATACTATATTATCCACCATCACAGGATCAATCACGGCAACACCCAGACAATCCTTGCTAACCTCAAGGATAAGATGGCACCGCTCAGGCGCAACAATAAGCTGTCGATCGATAACACAATGGCCCATATCAATTCAAACACATTACGGGGTCAATAACGGTTATTACGGGTAAATCCACCATTGCCGAAATTATTGCGGCCATTACCGATATTGCGCACACCATTGCTATTGCCCGGTCCAAAGAAATTGTCCTGTCCGTAGCCATCATCATATTCATCCTCGTCGTCATATTCATTGGTGTCATCATCGATATATGATCCGTCGGGACGGCGGCGACGCTTCTTATTATCCTTTGGCTTATTTTTCTTTATATCCTGTGGCTTCTGCTGATCGATTAGAGTATCATATATGTCCCATGTCTGCTCGACATCCCAGTTTTTCTTAAGGACAAGCTTCTTGGGATAATAATACACTTCTTCGGGCTGAATATGCTCAAGCAGATTGCCGGTATCATATTCGCCGTTGGCATTGCGGTCAATAAACAGACGCATATAGTACTCGCCCGGGGTCAGATAATTGAACTCGGCCACTCCATTTTCGACCAATGCAGTGGCAACCGGATTGTCGTCACGCCCAAGCACCTCGACATAGGCGGAATCGGACAGACCGGCCACATTGACGAATAGCGCCGAATAATCCTCCAGAGATTTTGTTGTAAACTCGGCGGAGTATGGTGCGTTCCACAACCCATATACACTATGGAGAGCAGCAGAATCAATAGTAAGTTTGTATTGTGTAGCGGGCTGCCATTTATAGTCAGCCTTAAAACTCAAAAGATTGAGTGGGTCAGGGCGATATATCCGCGGTGCCGTAATAGTATCCCACAGAGTGTCGCGTTTCACGGCGAATGTCACCACCTCTTCAGGAATCGTATCGAAAGTTAACGGTTGGTCAACCGTAAACCATATCGGGCGCGCCAATTCCTGACTTCCACTTGTTTTTGACGAAAATTGCAGGAATGTGATCTCCAACGTATCGGATGGGAGTATGACTGTAGATGTGTCGCCTGCCTCCTGACGCTCAAGAAGGATGCGCTCGATCTTACGTTCGCGTTCTTTCGCCTCTTTTTTCAACTGCCCCTTGCTCTTCTTCGGCTCCTTATAGTTGAAACGCAGAGTATCGGTGCCCCATACCAGCTTAGAGGCTGTATCGGTGCGCAGATAGCGCACCGCCAGCAACATAGTATCCTGCGAATATACCGTGCTGTCAGTTATGAAATATTCCAGGGTATCAAGTGTGGCAACGGTATTGAGTAGAGTCCACCGGTCGGCAGTTGTCCCGGCAAGCGGTCCATTAAGCAAGGTAATCTCCGGAAGTGTATCGGAATGTGCTGCAAAATCTATAGTAATTTTGCGCCGTTCTGGACGCTTGTAATCCTTCAGATATTGCGACTGGTATCCCTCATTAAACCAGGTAAGAAGTATATCATTGGGAAAATAATTTCGCTCTTGACGGGTGATCAACGAGTCGGCGCCAGCTTCAGTGGAGATCGTGTCAGTAACCGTCAGAACCTCGGCCCAAGGAGTGATGATCGTATCGTAGAATGCCACATCCTCAGTACGGTCCCAATGATAGTCGCGATTTATATCATTCAATGCAAAAATCCGGTATTGACCTGGCTTCAATCCTCTTATAGTAAACTGTCCGAGCTGATTGGTACGCGCGATACGCTCCATAGGGAGTGTGCTTATAGCGGTATCAGCCATATTGCTGTAGACACCCACGAGCATGCCTTGAGCCGGCTCAAGAGTGCGGGCCTCAAACACCATTCCGGAAATACGCAACGAATCAATGCTGTCGCCGGTAGAAAAATCTACAGCAAAACCGTCGAGCACATTCCCTTCATTCAAATCGCGGATTGCATCGGAAAAGTCAATCGTATATGTGGTATTCGGCAGAAGTGTGTCGCGGATGTCAACCGTAACCCGACGACCATTGGCTGTAATCGACGGAATATTTTTCTGAGCTGGCGACACAACAACTTTTGTCATCACGTCCTCGACCTGCACATTCTCGTTGAAATCGATGGTTATGCGGTTATTCGACACATTGCGTCCACCTACAGCCGGTGAACTTTTCACAAATACCGGAGGCTCGTAATCGTAATCGCCACCGGAAGGACGCCCGATCGAGGCGCATGCTGCAAGAATGAAGATGAGAATCACCCCCAGCAGGCCACGCATATATGTTGTTTCTTTCTGTGTCATGTGCAAGAGTACAAATTTACATAGAAAATGCGTAAAACACTTCGAGACGGAATAAAAAAATGGCAGGCGCCCGGCAATGGACACCTGCCAAATCGTTTCCGGACGATGTATCGACCGGTATATTAGCCTTATTAGAGCTGAGGACCAGCAGCTACGAGAGCCTTGCCAGCAGCGTTGTTCTCATACTTCTTGAAGTTCTTGATGAAGCGTGCGGCAAGATCCTTGGCCTTAACTTCCCAATCGGCAGCATTGGTATATGTGTCGCGGGGATCGAGGATGTTAGGATCAACTCCTGGGAGCTCGGTAGGAATCTCGAAGTCGAAGATGGGGAGCTTCTTGGTAGGAGCAGAAAGGATAGCGCCGTCGAGGATAGCGTCGATGATACCACGGGTGTCGCGGATAGAGATACGCTTGCCTGTGCCGTTCCAACCTGTATTTACGAGGTAAGCCTTGGCACCGCTCTTCTCCATCTTCTTCACGAGTTCCTCAGCATACTTGGTAGGATGCAGTTCGAGGAATGCCTGGCCGAAGCAAGCAGAGAAGGTAGGAGTAGGCTCGGTGATGCCACGTTCTGTACCGGCGAGCTTGGCGGTGAAGCCGGAGAGGAAGTAATACTTGGTCTGCTCGGGGGTAAGGATAGAAACGGGAGGAAGCACACCGAATGCATCAGCTGAAAGGAAGATAACATTCTTGGCAGCAGGACCAGCGCTGATAGGCTCAACGATGCTCTTGATGTGGTTGATAGGATAGCTTACACGAGTATTTTCTGTAACGCTCTTATCCTTGAAGTCAATCTTGCCTTCTGCATCAACGGTAACGTTCTCGAGAAGAGCGTCACGTGTGATAGCGTTGTAGATATCGGGCTCGCTCTCCTTGTCGAGGTTGATAACCTTGGCATAGCAACCGCCTTCGAAGTTGAACACGCCATTGTCATCCCATCCGTGCTCGTCGTCACCGATAAGAAGACGCTTGGGATCGGTTGAGAGGGTAGTCTTGCCTGTACCTGAAAGACCGAAGAAGATTGCGGTGTTCTTGCCTTCCTTATCAGTATTGGCAGAGCAGTGCATTGAAGCGATGCCCTTCTGGGGAAGGTAATAGTTCATCATAGAGAACATACCTTTCTTCATCTCACCACCGTACCATGTGTTGATGATAACCTGTTCGCGTGAGGTAGTGTTGAATACAACAGCAGTCTCAGAGTTAAGACCGAGCTCCTTGTAGTTCTCTACCTTTGCCTTAGAAGCGTTGTAAACAACGAAGTCAGGAGTGAAGTCCTTGAGTTCCTCTTCGGTGGGAGCGATGAACATGTTGGTCACGAAGTGAGCCTGCCATGCTACTTCCACGATGAAGCGAACGGCCATGCGGGTATCCTTGTTAGCACCGCAGAAACGGTCGACAACATAGAGTTTTTTGCCAGAGAGCTCTTTGATAGCGATCTCCTTAACGGCTTCCCATGTCTTTTCGGTAACAGGTTTGTTATCGTTGGGATATTCTTCGGTTGTCCACCATACATTATCACGAGAGTTATCGTCGAGGACGATGAATTTATCCTTAGGCGAGCGGCCGGTGTAAACGCCGGTCATAACGTTAACAGCACCAAGCTCTGTTACGACGCCTTTTTCAAAACCTTCGAGTGAGGGGCAGGTTTCTGCCTTGAAGAGCTCGTCATAGCTGGGGTTGTAAATTACCTCTTTGACATCCTTGATGCCATACTGGGCTAAATCGATCTTGCTCATTTTGTATAGACTTTATTATATGGGTTATAATGATTTAATCTTGTATATTGCAACTGTGGTGAGTCATTCACCGTCAGTGTCAAAGGAGATTGCCGGGGCACACGTGTCCCAATAAAATCCACTGCAAAGTTAATGACTTTTTCATTAACATCATGTTTTAAATAAAGAAATATTTCCGTATTACATAATTTTAAGATTTTGCGTTCACAGTACTACGTCACAAAGTCACACACAAATTCTGATACGGATTTTATACCCTTTACAACACACATACTACACACTCAACCCCACATATTTGTTCACACACATGCCTATTCTGCCACAGCATTTCCAGTTTTTTCACTTTTAGAAAATATTTTACAAGATTATCCCCTCAAAAATTTGGAGATATAAAAGAAAGTGCGTAATTTTGCAACGCAAATTTGGAGAGCCAATTTGCATAACATCCGCTTCAATAGCTCAGTCGGTTAGAGCATCTGACTGTTAATCAGAGGGTCGTTGG
>CANPDS010000036.1 GCA_947573015.1 uncultured Muribaculum sp. | reverse complement strand
ATGAGCACTCCCATGGTGGCCAGACCCATCGACATGCCTGTCATTGCTGAACCGGTGGTGCCGAGTGTAGGGCACATGCCGAGCAGCAACACGAATGTCGGATTCTCGGTGAGAAGTCCGTTATATATGATACGTAATTTGTTCATGGCTTACTTGCTTTTGTGTGTTGATGCTCCGGTAATGCCGTCGCCTGCCATTTGTGTGGCATTGTTGGCATATCCGTGGGCTACTTTATAGGCTTCAAACGCTTCGTAGCAGTTGCGGAGGGTTTCAAGGAATGCACGTGAGGTGATGGTAGCTGCCGTTATGCCGTCGATAGCACCTCCGGCATCCTTTGACACATACATGGCTGTCTGGGCCGGATTCTTGCCAATCACACTGCGGTTGCCGGCATCCATACGGAACCATTCCTGCATCTTGGCGCCAAGTCCGGGAGTTTCGGCATGTGAGAGCACCTGATAGCCCGAAATGCTTCCGTCAGCTGCAAATCCGAACATGATCTGTATCTCGCCGCCGAATCCGTTTTTAGTATAACCCTTTACTGCGCCGCCGGCGAGATGGTTGCCCTCCATTGCAGGATATACGATAAATGGTACGGTGTCAGATGGAGGAGTCCATTTCCATGTGTCTGCTCCGGGATTGTTGTCGAATGGAGGAGTCACAGATTTTATGGCTTCAGTCTCCTCTTTCTGGCGTGCCTCCTCGATTGGGCCTGAGGTGAGGCCGTTGACCCATGCGAGCAGAGCCGAGGCTACGATTGTGATAATGCCCAGAGAGAGTACCATGTTGGGGAGTGTGGATGATAGCTTTTTCATTTTCCTGCCCCCCTTTCTCCAAACTTACGTGGCTTTATATAGCGGTTGATGAGTGGCACGAAGCTGTTCATGAGCAGAATAGCGAATGACATACCCTCAGGATATGCGCCCCACTGACGTATCACGACAGTGATTATTCCGATCATAGCACCGTATAGCAGCATACCCTTATGCGACATAGGGGACGTTACGTAGTCGGTGGCCATGAAGAAAGCACCCAGAAGAAGTCCTCCTGACAGCAACTCTATGGCAATATTGCCACCTATACACAGAGTAAAGAGTGCCACGGTGCCGACTATGGCAACAGGAATATGCCAGGTGATGACGCGCACTGCAAGCAGGTATATTACTCCGATTATCAAGGCTATGGCGCTTACCTCTCCGAGCGAGCCTCCCATGGCTCCGGTGGCACTGTTCCATAGATCGATTGACGCGGGGTCGCCGCCCATCTTGAGTATGCCGAGGGTAGTGGCCCCTGTTGATGCGTCGGCATATGCCCAGCGGTTGACGATCGGAAGCGGCCATGAGGTCATCTGTACTGGAAATGAGATGAGCAGGAACACACGGCCTACAAGTGCTGGATTCCAGATGTTGCATCCCAATCCGCCGAACGACATCTTGCCTATGCCGATGGCTACAAGGCAGCCTATCAGGATGATCCATACAGGAAGATTTGATGGTAGGTTGAATGCGAGCAGTAGTCCGGTAAGAATGGCACTACCATTGAGGAGTGTAGAGGGGCGATGGAACATCCATCGGTTGATGATGTATTCGAATGCGGCACATCCAGCTATTGCGGTGATCACCACTATGGCTGCGCCTACTCCGAAAAAGTAGAGTGAGGCGGCAAGAGCCGGGAGCAGCGCCACAACCACATGCCACATGCATGACGCTACTGTGCGCCGTGTGTGGAGATGCGGCGATGCCGATATGGTCAATATTTGGTTCATGATTGTCTGTTTACGGTTACTTTTTCTGACTCTGACGGGCGCGTATTGCTGCGCCTACTGTTGATTTTCCCAGGCGGATATAGTCAAGGAGCGGACGGGATGACGGACATGTAAAGCTACAGCATCCACATTCCACGCAATTCATCACCTTTTCCTTCTCAAGATCTTCCCATTCGCTGTAGCGCGACAGTGTGGCAAGAAGATATGGTTCCAGACCCATGGGGCATGCTGATACACATTGTGCGCAACGTATGCACGGCTCTACCGGGTGGCGGGCCGACATGCTTTCAGGAAGCATGAGTATACCTGACACACCTTTGATTGTAGGTGCATCGATATTAACGATGGTCTTGCCCATCATCGGGCCACCGAGTATTATCTTGCCGGTATCTGTGGGTACGCCTCCTGCAAGTGCTATAAGCTCGGATATTGGCATGCCGATGGTTGCGCGGTAGTTGCCTGGACGTTCCACTGACGGGCCTGTTACTGTCACCACACGATCTACGAGTGGCTTACCATATGTCACGGCCTCATATACGGCATATGCTGTGGCTACGTTCTGCACGATTGCACCTGTGGAGATGGGCAGTGCGCCTGAGGGTACTTCCTTACCTAAAACAGCATCAATCAGCTGTTTCTCGCCACCTTGCGGATATTTTACCATTAACTCCATTACGGATATGCCATTCATTCCGAGTTCGGATATCCGCTGGCGCAGCAGACTTATGGCATTGGCTTTGTTGGCCTCGATTCCAATTATGGCACGATCCACATTTGCCGCACGCATCAGCATCTCTACTCCGGCAAGTATCCCGTCGGGGCATTCGAGCATCAATGCATGGTCGTTGGTGAGATATGGCTCACACTCTACAGCATTGATTACCACGACATCAGCTGCCATGCCCGGTGGCGGACAGAGCTTTACTTTGGTAGGGAATGTGGCACCTCCGAGGCCCACGATCCCGGCATTGTCGATTATGTCGATTATATCTTTGGCGCTAAGAGCTTTAATCTCGTCACTGGAGCGGATTGGCTTTGCCTCTCTGATGGCTTTGAGGTCGTTTTCGTGGTCATCATCGGAGGATGCGATGGTTATGGTATCGCATGGCATACCGTTGGCGCCTTTTACTTTGTCTACTTTTGTTACTGTGCCTGAGATGGGAGCATGGACGTTGGCCGATACAAATCCTGTGGCTTGGCCTACAATGGCTCCACGCTCTACATGGTCACCTTTTTTCACGATACACGAGGCTGGAGCGCCGATATGCTGGGCGAATACTACCACTACTTCACGCGGCAGCTCTACATCTATTATTTTGGAAGATGCTGTAATCTTGTTTTCAGGCGGATGCACTCCGCCGATATGAAATGTGCGCATGACTTAATCTTTAGGTTGTGAATCTGACTGACTTGCTTTTTTCTCTTCGGCCTCTTTGCGTTTGCGCTCGGCGAGCGCGGCCATGTCGGCAGCCGACATTGGGAAACCGGAGTCATGAATGGCGCCTTTCGGACATACGAGCACACACTTGCGACAGAGTTTGCACTTTGCCGGATCAATGTAGGCAAGATTGTCAGTGACGGTCACTGCTTCGTGCGGGCAAGCTTTCACACATTTTCCGCAGCCGATGCATGCTACGCTACACTCTTTCATGGCCACTGCTCCTTTTTCTTTGTTGGAGCATGCCACCCATACACGCATGCCGCGCGGACCTTTGTCGCGCAGTTCGATGATGTGCCGTGGGCATGTTTTGGCACATGCTCCGCAGCCGGTGCACTTATCCGGATCGATGGATGGCAGTCCGGTCACCGGATCCATATGCATGGCGCCGAAGCGGCATGCTTTCACACAGTCGCCGCACCCAAGGCATCCGAACGGACATGCCGTTGTGCCTGCACCCATCGTCTGGAGCATTGCACACGATGAGGGGCCGTCATATTCGGCCATTACGGGGCGATTGGCACAGGTGCCGTAGCAATGTAGCACAGCCACCTTGGGCTTGGATGCAGTGGGAGCAAGCCCCACGATGTCGGCTATCTTCTTCATCGCTTCCTCGCCTGCACCTGGGCATACGAGGTTGTCGAGAGAATCGGCCGTGGCACACGCGCACGCAAAATCATGGCATCCCGATCGGCCGCAACTTCCACAGTTGGCGCCGGGGAGCAGTTCTTCTACCAGAGCAATGCGCGAGTCTTCCTTGACAAAAAATCGCTTGGATACAACATAAAGGATCGCTGCACTGAGCAGCCCTATCCCTCCAAGCACAATAATTGCACTGATTATGGACATATTTGGATAAAAATTAAATAAAGGTATCAGAGCAGGTAGGAGAGGATGGTAAAAATATGAGAAATAGGGGAGAGGTCAGGAGGTTATCACTACCCACGATGGAGTGGCGAACACTTTTCGGCGAAGTGCGTAAAGCACCGCATAATATATCAAGACTGTGGCAATGCCGGATAGAGCAGCGTAGATCTGGGTCATGCCAAGGCTACCGACGAGCAATATGGTTGCTATCAGAAGCATACAGGGCAGTGCCAATGCGAACATTATGGCCCGCATACGGCCAGAGGTGGTGATACCTACTTCCACTGTGTCGCCGATGCTGTAGGCTGTAGCCGATTGAGCCAAAAGACGTGCTTCGATCACGGTGTCTCCGGCGATTTTGCCTGATGGATGGCATACTGATCTTACAGCACATCCGGCACAGTCGGCGGTCGCAGCTATCGCTACCGATAGCTTGCGTCCGCTGATATTGGTTATGGTGCCGCGATGGCGCAGTGCGTAATCCATCTTTTTATAGATTGATCGTCAATACTAATGTTTGTGAGCACACACTCTCTCTTAGTCGTCGAGTTTGTGTATGATCAGGCCGGAACGTAGTTTCGGCTCAA
Source organism: uncultured Muribaculum sp. (assembly GCA_947573015.1). Classification (GTDB taxonomy): domain Bacteria; phylum Bacteroidota; class Bacteroidia; order Bacteroidales; family Muribaculaceae; genus Muribaculum. Next base: position 7,979 of record CANPDS010000036.1, on the reverse strand, counting down.
ACCATGTGGTCTTCGGAGGCATGATGTTTCCGGTATCGGCTATGCGCATTAGCTGATCCATCGATACAGGATAGAGTGCGAGAGCCACCTTCATCTCACCGGAATCGACACGGCGTTTGAGTTCGCCCAGGCCGCGTATGCCACCTACGAAGTCAATGCGCTTGTCGGAACGCAGATCGTGTATACCCAATATATCGCGCAGTATGAGATCGCTGGAGATGGTGACGTCAAGACCGCCTATCGGGTCGGCATCATCATATCTGCCCTGTTTAGGAGTTAGGCTGTACCAGTTTCCTTCGAGATAGAGCGAGAAATTGTGGAGAGCGGCCGGACGATACTCTTCCGTTCCTTTATCCTCTACGGTAAAGTCCTTTTCAAGGGCTTTGAGGAATGCCTCAGGGGTCAGTCCGTTAAGATCGCGTACCACACGGTTGTAGTCAATGATATTGAGGTGCGATGCAGGGAATGCTACTGCAAGGAAGTAGTTGTACTCTTCGTTGCCGGTATGTGCTGGATTGTTTTTAGCCTTTTCGTTGCCCACGAGAGCGGCAGCGGCAGTACGGTGGTGTCCGTCGGCTATATAAAGGGCGGGTATGGCAGCGAATAGCTCGGTGATACGGTCGATCAGTTTTTGGTCGTCGATCACCCAGAAGTGGTGGCCGAATCCGTCGGGTGCAGTGAAATCATATTCAGGCTCACCGGCAGTCACATCCTTTATGATTGTCTCCAGCTCTGCATTATCGGGAAATGCGAAGAACACCGGCTCTACATTGGCATTGTTGATGCGCACATGCTTCATGCGGTCTTCTTCCTTGTCGCGACGGGTGAGTTCGTGCTTCTTGATGCGTTCCTCCATGTAGTCGTCGACATTGGCGGCGATAACAAAGCCATATTGTGTGCGGCCGTTCATGGTCTGTGCGTATATATAGTAGTGTTCCGCATCGTCCTGTACGAGCCATCCGCGCTGTTGGAATGCATTGAAGTTTTCTACGGCGCGGTCATACACTTTGGGATTATGCTCATCGGTTCCGGGCTCGAAGTCGATTTCCGGCTTGATTATGTGGTAGAGCGACTTATCGTTGTCGCCGGCTTCAGCGCGGGCTTCTTCGGAGTTGAGCACATCGTAGGGGCGTGATGCCACTTCTGTGACAAGTTCGCGGGGAGGTCGCAGACCGCGGAATGGTTTTACTTTGGCCATGATGTTGATAATATAGATTCCTCCGGATATGTGGCTATAAGGCCATGCATGTCCGGAGGGTAAGAGGTTATTTCAGAATTTTATTTTTTACGTACGATAGTCTGTTCGCGGTCAGGACCGATCGACACGATCACGATCTCTGTGCCAAGCTCTTTCTCAAGGAAAGCGATATAGTCATTGAATGCCTGAGGAAATTCAGCTTCGCTACGCATGCCTGTCATGTCGGTTTTCCATCCGGGGAGGGTGACGTATATGGGTTTTATTTCATCTTCCTCGATTGAGAACGGGAATTCTTCCACACGTTCGCCGTTGATCTCATATGCCACACATGCCTTGATCTGGTCGAAACCGTCGAGGACATCGCTCTTCATCATTATGAGCTTGTTCACTCCGTTGATCATTATGGCATATTTGAGGGCCACGAGGTCGATCCAGCCGCAACGGCGTTCGCGTCCGGTCACTGCGCCATATTCATGGCCGAGGTCACGTATGAGTTTGCCTGTCTCGTCGAATAGTTCGGTGGGGAATGGCCCGGCACCTACGCGTGTGCAGTATGCTTTGAATATACCGTAAACATCGCCTATCTTACGAGGTGCCACCCCAAGTCCGGCACATGCCCCTGCGCATATGGTATTGGACGATGTGACGAAAGGATAGCTGCCGAAATCTACATCGAGCATTGTGCCCTGGGCACCCTCGCAGAGTACGCTTTTACCCTCATCGAGACAATGGTTGAGGAAGTGCTCACTGTCGATTATGTCGAATGTCCGCAGATAGTTGATCGCATCGAGCCACTTGGCCTCAAGTTCGGCAAATTCGGGTTCTTCGCCCATAGAACGCAACATTGCAACGTGACGGTTGCGCGCTGCTTCATATTTCTTGTCAAAGTTGTGGAAGATATCGCCCAGACGCAATCCGTTGCGGCTTACCTTGTCGGTATATGTCGGGCCGATACCTTTGCCTGTTGTGCCGATCTTGGCACCACCTTTGGCACGCTCGTTGGCTGCATCGAGTAGGCGATGGGTGGGGAGAATGAGATGGATCTTCTTAGATAGTTTGAGCACTTTGTGGAGATCTGTACCGCTCTTTTCGAGAGCTTCAGCCTCTTCGCGGAAGAGTACCGGATCAAGTACTACGCCATTGCCTATGATATTGGTCTGTCCATGCTGGAACACTCCTGACGGAATAGAGCGAAGCACATATTTCTTACCTTCAAACTCAAGGGTATGGCCGGCGTTGGGACCGCCCTGAAAACGTGCTACGACATCGTAGGCTGGTGTCAGCACGTCAACCACTTTGCCTTTACCTTCATCGCCCCACTGGAGGCCGAGCAATACGTCAACTTTCATTGTCTATGTGTTGGTTATTTCTTCGTTGGTTTATTTCTTCTTTCTTCGGTTGCGACGTGTGCATGCCGCGCATATTCCATGGATGTAGAGTCGGAAATATGACGCGTGAAATGCCGAATAACTACGGGAGTCAACATAGGCTACAAGCTCTGGATCCTTTACTTCCTTCACTTTTCCGCACTGGGTACAGATGAGGTGCAGGTGGTTGGATATGCCGGTAAGCTCATATTGTGCCGGATTTGATCCGAAGCGGTGGCATCGCACAATGGCGGCATCCGTGAGGAGGTCGATAGTGTTGTAGATAGTGGCGCGGCTCACATGGTATCCGTCGGCTTCTATAGCGCTATAAAGCTCCTCGATATCGAAATGATGCGACATCTCGCACACTTTGTCGAGAATGGCAAAGCGCTCGGGGGTACGCCGTAATTTCCGGGCTGATAGATAGCCGGTTAGTGCGGCATGTGCAGCATTTCGTGTCTTATCGTCGACCATCGCGATGCAAAGATACTGAAATTTGATTCTTTTGCCAAATTTTTGTAATTTTGTGGCATACAGTCATAATCCCTCCCAAAGATCAGTGAAATTACATACATCATAATTTCATGGGAGCTTGCAATCATCACTATTACATAAAGAATCATGAAGAAGATAATGTTGTGCTGTTCGATGCTTATGGCATTGGCGTTTTCCGCATCGGCATCTGACCGCGCTCAAGTGCTGCGTGATAAAATATTTTCATCCGACACAACGGAGGTACTTGTTGTAGCACATCGGGGAGACTGGCGTTATGCTCCTGAAAATTCAATAGCAGCCATAGAGCACTCGATAGAGATTGGTGTGGATATCGTGGAGCTGGATCTGCAACTGTCGAAAGACTCGGTGCTTTTTGTGATACACGATTCATCGCTTGATCGGACTACTACCGGGAAAGGAAAGATAAGTCAGTGGACTGCCGACTCGTTGCGTACACTCAAACTGAAAAACGGGGCTGGAATACGTACCAGACACAGCTTGCCCACTCTTGAAGAGGCCATGCTGGCAGCCAAAGGAAAAGTGTTGGTAAATCTTGATAAGGCTGATCGTTATTTCGATCTGCTGATGCCGGTGCTGGAGAAGACCGGAACGGCATCGCAAGTGATAATGAAAGGCTACAGGCCGGCGGCTGAGGTCGACAGCCTATACGGGGCATATCTTGACAAGGTAATCTACATGCCTAAGCTGAGGCTTGATAATCCGGAGGCCCGCATCATTATGGATGGATATTTCAACAGATTAAAATCGGCTGTGTATGAATTATCATTACCTACTGAAGATTCTCTGGGCTATGCCCGTGAGCTGAAGGATAAACTTGATGGACATGCGTTGATATGGTACAACACGCTATGGGACACCCAGTGTGGTGGTCATGATGATGACCGTGCCCTTGTTGATCCCGATGCGGCCTATGGATTCCTGATTGATCAGCTTGGAGCACGTATCATACAGACCGACCGGGCAGAATATCTGCTGGCTTATCTTCGCTCACGCGGATTGCACAAGTAGCAGTCGGGAGAGATATTTACCGCAGTTCGACTACCGTGATGCCGGCGCCTCCGAACTGTACATGTTCATCGTGGTAGCTTTTTACACCCTGGATGGTGTCGAGATACTGACGGATGTACTGGCGCAGTGCACCTGTGCCTGTGCCATGAAGTATGCGCACGCGTTCGGCATTAAAGCGTATTGCATCGTCGATATAGTATGTAACGGCCTGGACGGCTTCGTCCACTCTCATGCCGCGGAGATCTATCTCCTGCTTGAAATTGAGCTGACGCTGGCGCTGTGCATCGGATGTGGCGCCTACGAGCGATGCCCCCGCCTTAGCTCCGGTCTGCACTTGTGCTACCGTGCGGCGTAGGCGCGACAGTTGCACCTCTGTCTGTAGCATACCGAATGCTACTGTAGCTTTTTTGCCGTTTATGGCGAGAACTTTTCCTACAGTGCCCTGGCCGTCGAGCTTTACATTGTCGTCCACGCGTATTGGTTCTGTGTCGGAGGGCTGACGCTGCTTGGTGGAGTCCTTTCGCCGTTTAGGAGCTTTCTTCAGCAGTTCGTTCTCCTTGTTGTCTGATTTGAGCAGTCCCTCTTTCTCTTCACGCAGTTTGCGGCGAGCTTCTATGGTGCTCTCCTTCTCGGCTTGTGCGCGGCGTATCTCATGTATGGTACGTTCGATTGCGGCATTGCTTCCGTCGAGTATTTTCCGTGCCTCTTCCTTGGCCTCTGCGATTATCTCACGTCGTTTCTCGCGCAGTTGTTCGGCATCTTCCTCATATTGGGCGAGGCGGCTCTCGATCTTTTTCTCTTTCTGGCGTATGGACATGCGCTTGTTTTCCCAGTAGCGTTTGTCGCGTGCTATGTCGAGAAGATATTTGTCGAGGTTGATATAGTCGCTGCCTACAATCTCTTCTGCATCGGCTATAATGGCTTCCGGGAGGCCGATCTTGCGGGCGATCTCCACGGCAAAAGAACTGCCGGGATTGCCTATCGAAAGCTTGAACATAGGCTGCATCAGATGGCGGTCGTAGAGCATCGAGCCATTTACGAGTCCGTCGGTGTCGTCGGCGAAGTGCTTCAGGTTCTGATAGTGAGTCGTTATAACGCCCCACATGTGCAGCTCATTGAAACGGCGCAACACAGCCTGCGCTATGGCACCGCCTATCTGGGGTTCTGTGCCACCGCCGAACTCGTCAATCAGCACTAGCGTGGCGGCTCCGCCACGTTGCAGGAAATACTTCATGTTGCGAAGGTGTGAACTGTACGTCGACAGATCATCTTCTATCGACTGATCGTCGCCTATGTCTACGAATATATCATTGAAAATGCCCATGTGGGAGTTTTCATAGACCGGAGGCAGCAGTCCGCACTGAACCATGTATTGCACTATGCCCACTGTCTTAAGACATACCGATTTACCACCAGCGTTCGGCCCGGAGATTATCAGTATGCGGTTGGTGCTGGAGAGCGTTATATCAAGTGGCACTATCTCTTTACCCTGACGTCGAAGCGACATCAGCAGCACAGGATGTGTGGCATGATACCACTCCATCTCCGGGGTAGGCGACATCGACGGCATGCGTGCGTCGATGTCTCGGGCAAGCCGGGCTTTGGCCTGAACGAAGTCAAGGTACCCGATCGTGTGGAGCGATTCGATGATTTCCGGTATATCGGGACGTAGTTCATCGGTGAGCAGGGTGAGGATACGTGTGATCTCACGGCGTTCATCCATCTGCAATTCACGCACGCGGTTGTTGGCCTCAACGATTTCGGCCGGCTCAATATATACAGTCTTGCCTGATGCCGATTCATCGTGGACAATACCGGAAATGCGGCGTTTATGCATCGGTGATACGGGGATCACGAGGCGTCCGTCGCGCATTGATGGAGTGACATCGCTTTCGATGTAGCCCGACTCTACGGCGCGTGCCATCACACGGCGCATCATGGAGGCTATCGCTCCGGATGTGGATGCAAGTTGGCTGCGGATTGCGCTTAGTTCCGGCGATGCGTTGTCGCGAACGTTGCCGAAACGGTCGATGATTCTGTCGATGTTTTTCACCGTTGCCGGGAATGGGGCGATTTTCACCCCTGTCTCATCAAGATATGGGTAGTCGGAGCTGCCGTTGTCATGGCGGTGCTTAGTGAAAAATTGCGCCAATTCCGAGATGACGGCGAGCGAACCGCGAACATCGAGTAGCTCCGGAGCGCTGATGAATGTTCCCGGCACACGGGCACGGGTGAGCGTTTCTGTCACATCATGTACGCTGCCGAGTGGAAATTCTTCATCGCCCTGCAATATTGCAAGCATCTCGGACGTGGAGCTGAGGAGTGCCACCACATGGTTATAGTCGGCCGAAAAGTGCATGTCAGCTACATGGCGTTGGCCCAATGTTGAGGTGCATCGTTCTGTCACCCAATCGCGCAGGGTGGAGAATCCGATTTTATGTTCGAATGAGTCGGGATAAATCAGTTCCATATCTGGTACAAAATTAGCAAGAATTTGCCAATTGTGCCGTTATTTGCATTTTTTAGGAGTTCGTGCTGATACAATTGTTGTACAATTCGTTAAATTTGCTTTGAAGAATCCCACACATGAAATCTATTCGACTCTTACTATACATATGCATAATTTGCTGCATGGGCTGTCTGAGTTCATGCCATTCATCGCGCAAGGCTGTTGCTGGGCAGGGAGTGGCCGTAGGTCCTGGTGGATATGACCGCGGCAAGCCTGACACACACGATATGCATGGCGATCGAAAGAAGTTGGTCGAGGAGGCCTTGACATGGCTTGGCACTCCATATAGATATGGAGGACAGGACTATGACGGTACGGATTGTTCCGGACTTACCATGGAGGTTTATCGTAAGGCTCTTGGCATAAAAATACCGCGTTCGTCGCGTGAGCAGCAGAAATTTTGTAAATCAGTGAGCAAAGGCGCTCTTGACATAGGCGATCTGGTATTCTTCTGTACCGGAAGGGATAAGACGGTGGTGTCGCATGTCGGGCTATATGTCGGTGAAGGGAAAATCGTTCATGCTTCCGGAAGCAAAGGGGTGATCATAAGCAATATGGGAGAGCGGTACTATGCCAGCAATTATCATTCGTCGGGACATGTGGCCCGTCGTTCCGACAAAGACCGCACTGCCAAGCAAAAGAAAGAAAAGCCTGCAATACTCCCTGCGCCCTCAGCTCCTGTGACGGAACCTCAGAGGCTTGAGACGGATCCGCTGCGCTTTGAGTTGAACCGCGAAGTAGAGGCAAAGATCGATTCGATTTATGCTGCTTTCCTGGACTGAATCCTGAGAATGTGGCATCATGCACAACTCACAATATACGGAATTTAAATATAACGCTCCGCATCTGCTCGATAAATTGCGATGCGGAGCGTTGTTGTATTTTCAAGCTATAGTCAGGTTGACAGCGTATGTATGCCGGACAATTTATTTGGCACAGTCATCAGCTACTGACTGTGAGATACGCATTGCACAGAAATTAGGACCACACATAGTGCAGAAGTGGTCGCCATCGGCTTTGTGGCTCTCTACATAATACTGTTTGGCGCGGGCAGGATCAAGCGAAAGGTTGAACTGGTCTTTCCACCGGAATTCGTATCGTGCGAGGCTCATGGCATTGTCTCTCACCTGTGCTCCGGGATGACCTTTGGCGATATCGGCGGCATGGGCTGCAATCTTGTATGCTATTACACCGTTGCGCACATCTTCAAGATCGGGAAGAGCCAGATGCTCCTTGGGTGTGACATAGCATATCATCGCAGTGCCCATCCATGCTATCTGTGCGGCACCGATGGCTGATGTGATATGATCATAGCCCGGAGCAATATCCGTGGTGAGCGGACCAAGAGTGTAGAATGGCGCTTCGTGGCATGATGAGATCT
>CANPDS010000035.1 GCA_947573015.1 uncultured Muribaculum sp. | reverse complement strand
TAGCATACATGGGATTTTTCAATTTCTTTTCCAAAGAGAAAAAAGAGACACTTGACAAGGGTCTTGAACGCACCAAGCAGGGTGTGTTCTCAAAACTTGCACGCGCTATTGCCGGCAAGTCGAAAATTGACGATGAGATTCTTGACAATCTCGAAGAGGTGTTCATTACCTCCGATGTCGGCGTGGAAACTACGTTGAAGATTATCGAACGCATCGAGAAGCGTGTGGCCCGCGATAAATATGTCAACTCCTCTGAACTCAATTCACTTCTGTGTGAGGAGATAACTGATCTTTTGGCTGAAAACAACAATGAGTCATCACTTCCCGACTTTACCGTTCCGGCCGATCATCAGCCACATGTGATAATGGTGGTGGGAGTGAATGGAGTAGGGAAGACCACGACCATTGGAAAGCTTGCCGCGCAGTTTAAGAAGGCCGGCAACAAGGTGGTGCTTGGGGCTGCCGACACATTCCGTGCGGCCGCTATAGAGCAGCTTGATGTATGGGGAGAGCGTGCAGGCGTTCCGGTCATCAAGCAGAAACTGGGCAGCGATCCCGCCTCGGTAGCTTATGACACTCTTCAGAGTGCGAAGGCCACCGGTGCCAATGTTGTTATAATCGACACCGCCGGACGTCTTCATAATAAGAAAGGCCTTATGGATGAGCTTACTAAAATACGCAATGTGATGCAGAAAGTGGTGCCGGATGCTCCTCATGAGGTGCTTCTTGTGCTTGACGGATCAACCGGACAGAATGCTTTCGAACAGGCTCGACAGTTTGTGGCTGCAACTTCTGTAAATGAATTGGCTATTACGAAGCTCGATGGCACCGCCAAAGGCGGCGTGGTGATAGGTATCAGTGATCAGTTCCGCATTCCGGTGAAATATATCGGACTTGGCGAGGGCATCGACGACCTTCAGGTATTCCATAAAAAAGAGTTTGTAGAGTCGTTGTTCGGCAACGCCAATTGATTCTGAAAATATTGGTTTGTCAACGGACATCAGTGCTTATGTAATGTTTGATATAGGCTGTGTCCGTGAAATGACATATATGAAGTAACACATATATAGAGTAATGGTGTCACGAGGACACCTGTTTACTGAATTGTAGAAAATGGCTTCATCCCTCAATAAAATTGATGTGGTTACTCTCGGATGCTCAAAAAATCTTGTCGATTCAGAGCGTCTGCTTTCAATGTTGCGCCGTAATGGATTCACTCCGCGACATGATCCACCCGAAGGTAGTCGTCCGGCTCCTGTAGTAGTGATAAATACATGTGGTTTTATCGGTGATGCGAAAGAGGAGTCGGTCAACACTATTCTTGAATATGCACAGGCAAAGACCGAAGGGCGCGTGCGCGAATTATATGTCATGGGTTGTCTCTCCGAGCGCTATCGCAATGATCTCCCGTCTGAGATACCTGAGGTAGATGCCTGGTACGGCAAGTTTGACTGGTCTGATGTTATTAGCCGTCTGCATGGGAAGCATCCTGCATCGACACCTTACGACCGGCTCATAACTACTCCATCCCATCATGCATATGTCAAGATCGCAGAAGGCTGCAACCGCTTCTGTGCATTCTGTGCCATTCCTCTTATTACCGGACGTTACAAATCGCGTCCCATTGAGGAGATCCTTTCGGAGGTATCTGCTTTGGTCGATCGCGGTGTGAAAGAATTCAATGTCATAGCACAGGATCTGTCAAGCTATGGTATGGATATCTATGGAGGTCGGATGGCGCTACCGGAACTTATCGACCGTATGGCCGATATCCCAGGTGTGGAGTGGATAAGACTGCATTATGCCTACCCTGCACAGTTTCCGATGGAGATAGCCGATGTGATGGCGCGCCGCCATAATGTATGTTCGTATCTTGATATAGCATTGCAGCACTGCAGCGACAAGGTGCTGGCCAACATGCGCCGTCATATTGATGCTGATGCAACCCGTGAGCTTCTTGCAGAATTGCGTCGCCGTGTGCCCGATATCCATATCCGCACTACACTGATGGTGGGTTTCCCTGGAGAGGGTGAGCAGGAGTTTGAGGAATTGCTTCAGTTTGTACGCGAACAGAAGTTTGAGCGTATGGGCGCGTTTGCTTATTGTGAGGAGGAGGATACATATGCCGCCAAGCACTTCTCCGATTCCATTCCGCAGGAGGTGAAAGAGGAGCGGCTTGCTCGTCTGATGGCTCTTCAGGAGGAGATTGCCATGGAGAGCAACGCTTCAAAAGTGGGTCGTACTCTAAAGGTGATAATTGACCGCGAAGAGGATGATTATTATATTGCCCGTACTGAATGGGACTCTCCTGAAGTAGATCCGGAGGTACTTGTGAAAAAAACACTTCAGCTTGTTCCAGGCGACTTTGTCGATGTCATTGTAACCGAGGCACTTCCTTTTGAATTGATTGCTATTCCAGCCGATGCATCCCACATTGATTGAATCAGTGCGCAAAGCACTCGACCGTCGCATCCCGATGGTGCTCTATGCATTTCCAAGCGATGAGGCGGAATATGTTTTCTTTGAGGCTCAGACTGGAAAGGCTCTTATGGATGAGTCATCCGATTTTGGCTTTTTCTATGCCCCATTCGAGGCACATCACGCTCCTTGTCTGCTCATTCCCAAAGGTAATGAAGGATGTGGCTCTACTGTTGGTGCTGTCGGTATACCGGTGGCCACTACCCGTGAAAAGTATATGGGGGATATAGATTATATTGTGGGGATGCACATCGCCATGCATGGTGGCAAGACAGTTTATGCACGCCGCATAGCTCATGACTCGTATCGTGCTGATTGGAGTCATGTGGCGGCTGATTATTTCAGGTGTCTGCCACATACGTTCCGGTTTCTCTTCGCCACTCCCGATTGTGGATATTGGCTTGGTGCATCGCCAGAATTGTTGCTGGGTCGTAAAAATGGCAGCGATACCATATCTACAATGGCGCTGGCCGGAACATTGCGCGACAAGACATCTGCATGGGACGCAAAAAATCTGGAGGAGCATGAGTATGTCACCGGATTTATTGTTGACACCATGCGATCGTTTGGATTGTCACCTGAGGTCGGACCAGCTGAGGATCTGTGGTTTGGTCCTGTGCGACATCTGTGTCACCGTATTACTGCAAAATACACAGGTCCGATGATACCTTTGCTTAATGCGCTCAGCCCTACTCCGGCATTGGCCGGTATGCCTCGGGATAATGCGATTGAAGTGATTCGCCGTATAGAGGGTCCGCGCAGTCTCTACGGAGGGTACGTAGGTGTAAACTCCAGCGAGGGTATGTATGCATATGTCAATCTGCGCAGCATGTGTTTCAATCCCTCCGGTGGATATTGCATCTATTCTGGTGGTGGCATCACCGCTTTATCCGATTCTGCGGAGGAGTGGCTTGAAACTGAATCTAAAAGCTTTTTGCTACGTGAATGCATTGCAGCCAATGATGTGTCTGTTTTATAAGGATCACGAAAATGAAATTACCGGAAGAACCAGGAAAAGTCTCATATATATTGATCGTAGCGCTTGTCATTGTGGTACTTGTATCATTTCTTCCGTTAGGACGTTTGTCTGGAGGCAAGTTGCATGACTTTTCTGTTTTTGATGATATTGTCACGGAACGTTACCGATTGGCAGATGAGCAGGTTGAGGCCGATGCAGCCCCTGTTGATAGTGCGCTCACTGCCATGCAACGTGAACTTGAGGCTGAAGAGGCTTCATCTGTATCAACCCAGACTGTTGCGGTTAAGCATGGTACGGATAGTATTGCAGTTGTTGAAGGAAGTGTAGCCGATTCAATGTCGCGTCCGATACCGCCTCCGGTTGATCCTCGGCGTGATGGTTATGTGGCGATCGAGGATTATTCCGGTAATGAGTTTTTATCAAAATTACGTTCTGCATTTGCCGCTTCTCGACAACGCAATGTGAGGATAGCTTTTGTTGGCGACTCATACATAGAAGGGGATATATTCACTCAGGATGTGCGTGCCTTGTTGCAGGACACATATGGTGGAAGTGGTGTAGGATATGTCAATATGTACAGCGAGTTTCCAGGATTCCGTCGTTCTGTAAGACAGAGCGGAAGTGGATGGAATGTGAAGGTCGCAGGCCATAAAGGATATCGGCGTGGATACGCGTGGTTGAGCGAGCAGTATTCAATTCCTGAAGCTGAGGCGACAGCTAATGCTTCTTATGCCGGTACAGGAAAAGTGTCGCATGCCGCTTCGTGGTCGCACTCTACATTTGCATTCTGGGCACCTGAAGGAGCAAAAGTGAGAATGCGAGCCAATAAAGGTGAGTGGCAGACATTCACAGTCGATCCTTCTGATGGATTGCAGACGGTTGCTATCGACAGTGCCTCGATAAAATCTTTTGAGGTCAGTGTGCCGGCAGGAAATTCAATTACTGCGCTTGGGGTCTGGCTTGACGCATCTACAGGGGTATCGGTAGATTGTATGTCGTCGCGTGGCTTCTCTGGTGTTACGTTGCGCGATGTGTCCTCCGATCTGTGTCACTCGTTGTCGCATGCCGGTATCGGGTATGATCTTATAGTATTGGAATTCGGTATAAATGCCATGTCGCCTGGGCAGACAGATTATACTTCGTACGGAAAGCTCATGGGGAAAGTGATTGACCATATACGGGTATGTTATCCTGATGCCGCCATATTGTTGATGGGCATAGGTGATCGAGGTGAGAAGCATGGTGCAAATGTCCGCTCGATGCCTGGAGCTGTTGCTATGGTCAATGCTCAACGAGATGTGGCACGTCGTGCCGGATGCCTGTTCTGGGACACACGTGAGGCGATGGGTGGCGATGGTGCCATTGTGTCGTGGGCGAATGCCAATCCTCCACGTGCCAACAAGGATTATATCCATCTTAATCATCATGGCGGCTCCGTACTTGCTCAGGAGTTTGTAAAATCTCTGTCACATGCACTCGATAATTAGACATATATTTCTGTTTGCAATTGCTGTCTGTTTAGGTATCATGCCTATTCATGCACAGATGTCATCATCCTCCCCGGCGGACGATGATGCTGATATCCGTATCAATCCGCAGGTGGAGACATCAGTGTCGGCATCTTTGCCCGATGAAGATGTGGTTATCCCGTCGTTCATACGCAAATCTGCCAATAAGATTCAATACAATGGAGCTGATTGGACCTCTCTGCGCGATAAATTATCCGCCACCGATAGCTCAAAAGTCAATATAGTGCATATTGGCGATTCTCATTTGCAGGCTGATTTTGCTACTTCGGTAGTGCGTAGGCGTTTGCAGAAAGAGTATGGTGATGCCGGCAGAGGATTGATCACTCCATTGAAAATGGCTGGCACGAATGAACCACGCGATTACTCTTTCCGAGGATCAGAGGGGGTATGGGTGTCATCAAAGCTTTTGAAACGGCCGTGGGCTACTCCTATGGGATTTACCGGCACCTCAACTACTCCAATGTCGGGCAAAGGCACGCTGGAGCTGGCTACTTTATCACGTACAGGCACGCCACAACTATTCGATGTTGTGCGTCTATTCCATAGCGCTCCACCAAAGGTGTCAGCTGTTGTGCCGGAAGTCCAGTTTGAGGATATTGCATCAGACTCGCTGTCTACAAAGGTAAAATTGCCTCAAGCGGTGGCAAGCGTTTCTCTTGGTGTTTCATTACCTTCCGATGAGGCTATATATGGAGTGTCGCTCGAACGTAGCACACCGGGTGGATTGCTCTACCATGTCATCGGTAATAATGGGGCTACCTATGGCACATATAATTCTGTAGATGGATTTGCTTCAGGTGTGTCGTTGCTACGGCCTGATCTGGTTGTGGTAAGTCTGGGTGCGAATGAGGCGTTCAGCCGCATGACATCCGATGAGATGTACAGTTCGATCGGGGTGATGATGGAGAGGATGCGCCAAGAATGTCCGGATGCTGCTTTTCTGTTGACTACACCGATGGAATGTCAGCGTTCATCACGTGTGCGCCGCAAAGGACGTCGGTCACGTCGTACTTATGCCGTGAATCCACGTGTGGCAGCCATGCGCGAAGTAATATTGCGCTATGGCCGTGAGCATAATGTTCCTGTCTATGATTTTTATGAGGTGGCCGGCGGTGCCGGTGCATCAGCAAAGTGGATCGCGGCATCGATGATGGCTCGTGATCGTATACATAATTCAGTGAAAGGTTATACGATACAGGGCACGTTGCTATATGATGCCTTGCGTGATTCTTTCTCTAAGACTAATACTGACACATCCACATCAAAATGATTCCGTTGCTCGAAATAGTCACTCCGCTTCATCGTGTATGGGAAGCGATAACATCGTGGATAGATACCGGACGTCTGCATTCTGTGATGCTATATGATCCGATGAGTCCGTTGCTGTTCAATACCGGACTTTTCCTACTGTTGATTGTGGCTCTGTTTTTTATCTACCGGTTGCTTAGCCGGTGGTCGGGCGCGCGTATGGTATGTATTATATTGTTCTCACTATACTTCTACTATAAGTCGAGTGCCGAATGCTGTTTTATATTGCTTGGTGTGTGCATATCCGATTATATTCTCGGGTTGCTGCTCGGTAGGGCCACTAAAGAGTGGTTGCGACGTGGCATTGTGGCCCTTAATGTGGTAGTCAATGTGGGTATGCTGGTTTATTTCAAGTATCTCAATTTGATATTTTCATCCTTGGCATCCGTTGCATCGGTAAAGTTTGATGCGCTTGATATAATACTTCCTGCCGGCATATCGTTTTTTACATTCCGCTCTATCAGCTATATCGTTGACATATATCGTGGAACGTTGAAGCCTGCTACAAATCTGCTTGACTACATCTTTTTCCTTACCTTTTTTCCTCCTCTTCTGGCTGGACCTGTGGTCAGAGCTGCCGACATGCTTCCGCAGATCAGCCGTCGTCCGGTGGCTACACGTGCCATGGTTGGCGCCGGATTGTTCCTGATCATGGCCGGACTTATAAAGAAAGTGATTATAGCCGACTATATCAGCGGTAATTTTGTTGACCGTGTGTTTGACAATCCGGCCATGTTTACCGGTTTGGAAAATCTGATGGCGGTGTATGGTTTTACATTGCAGTTGTATTGTGATTTCTCCGGCTACTCCGATATGGCGATAGGATTGGCACTATTGCTTGGCTTTTCATTCAAAGACAATTTTAACGCACCGTTTAAATCGCAAAGCCCCACTGAATGGTGGAGAAGATGGCATATCTCGCTATCCACATGGCTTCGCGATTATCTCTACATACCTATGGGCGGAAGCCGATGCTCAACCAAACGTTCGTATGCCAATCAGTTCAATACTATGCTTTTGGGTGGTCTGTGGCATGGCGCGTCGTGGATGTATATCATATGGGGTGCGTGGAATGGATTGCTTCTTGTGATACACAAGGCCTTGCGCAAGGCCTTCCCTGCACCTGCTGGCGTGCGCCGTGACCAATGGTGGAGGCGTGTGGCGAACATATTCCTTACATTTAATCTCATGGCCATTGGATTTATGTTCTTCCGTGCCCGCTCTATGGAGCATGTCGGGCAGATGGTCGGACAGATATTTACTAATTTCCATATGTCTGTCGCTCCTCAACTGTGGGAGGGATATATGGCTGTCATACTCATAATGCTTGCCGGTTATATGATGCATTTTGCACCACGGAGCTGGAGCGATCGTATGCGTCAAGGTTATATAAGCCTTACTCCTTTGTGGCAGGCGGTGATCCTTGCTGTAGTATTGATAGTCATCATTCAGGTGCGTTCATCGAAAATAGTGCCTTTTATATATTTGCAATATTGATATTTATGTTCGATTTTGATTTTAAACCGAAAAAAAGTAACTTTATCGGATAATTGCGCATATATAAAACGAAGATATGTTGAGGCTGAAAAGCATTGTATTTGCAACATTGCTATTGTGCACCATGAATATATTCGGCATGAACTATGGCATCATGTTTCATTCCCATGCCGATTCTCCTGAACTACGTACCACGTTGCTCATAAATGAGAACCGCGCTATAAAGGCCGGAGATATCATTTGTGTGAGTTTCAATGTTTTGTTACGCCCGGAAAGCAATCAGTATGGTGACTTTCTGGAAGTAAAAGGAAATGATGGCACTGAAATACGTGTCATGATACCGTCCTATAGCACATCACCGGTATTGGTGATCAACGATAGTTTCTTTTCCGGCAAGCGTATTGATCTTGATAAGGAATTTACAATGACCGTTGCTGTCGATAAGAAAAGATCAAAAATATCTTTGTTGTGCGATGCCGATACTGTGGTGTCAGCTCCATGGAATCTGAAAAAGATTGAAGAGGTTTTGGTGACTTTCGGTCAGCAGGCGCATCGTGATGTGGCGCCGGTAGATATCCGTGATATCAGGATATATGTTAATGGTCGTCAGCAGTTCTACTGGCCACTTAAGGAGCATAATGGTGATATTTCGTTGGATTCTGTGCATGGTGTTGAGGCGAAAGCGAAAAATCCATCATGGATTGTCGATGAACACCGGCGTATGAAGCTTAGATACTCCCTTAGTACATCCGAACAGATTCAGACAGCATTTGATCCTGAAACGGAACGGCTTTATATCGTCGGTGACTCTACAGTGACAACTGTCTCGCTTGCCGACACGGTTGCGGCTGTACAGCGTAGTATATCGCGCGGTTTCCGTGTGATGCGCGAATCGAATAACTTGTTCTATATGCCCCACGGACGGCTAATGTCCTTGAATCTCGGAAGCCGGCGTATAGCTTGGTGTGATCTTGAATCCTTTAGATGGGATTGCGATACGTTTAATGACGATGGTGCCACATACGGTGGCCATACATGGGCTTTTGAAAATGGGGTAGGTTATGCGTTCGGAGGATATGGCTTTCATAATTACAATAATACAATGTTTATTGTAGATACTGTGGCAGACAGTATCATGGAAGTTCAGTTATCACCTCTGCCTCATCCACGCAATGCAAGCTCTATGGCTATTGTTGGAAATAAGTTATATATATTTGGCGGACATGGCAATGAGTCTGGTCATCAGGAATTGCCATCCAGATATTATTACGATCTATATGAATATGATCTGACTACTTTTGCCGGTGAGAAATTATGGGAGTTTGATACTGTGGATTATGAGTTTATCTGCACTCAGACCATGATTTATGAGCCTGATACCGATTCGTTTATTATCGGAACTACCCGTTATGGAGGCCAGATGATAAGAATCAGTCGTACTGATCCGGGATTTGTTGATGTGACATTCCCGCTTGCGCTGTCGATGTCAATGCGTGACATTGTATTGCAATTGTTCTATTCCAATCACAATGGGACATATTACTTTGTTATCGACAGATGGATGGTTGACATGTCTCATGAACTGAGCGTATACTCAGTAAAGGCTCCTCTTGAGGCTATACCGGCTAAAAAGGCTGTCGGAGATAAACTGATCGGTAATCGTTGGCATCTTCCGGTTATTATTGTGTGCTCGTTGCTTTTTTTGATCATTGTGGCCATTGTGATCATGAGGCGGCGTCGGAAATGTACTTTCGAACATGTTGAGAGTGATTTGGTAGCATCTGTAGCATCTTCTGATAAGGAGCATTCAGTTTTTGTATCAGAGTTGCCCGGCAGCCCTACTATCTCGCTTATAGGTAATTTTAATGTTGTCGGTAAGTTCGGTGAGGATATCACATCACGTTTTTCTGGGAAAATGCGCGATCTGTTCGTATTCATGATTTTGATGTCAAAGAGGTCGCCGAAGGGTGTTGCTGTGAATGATATTGATGAGACAATTTGGAAAGACATGGAGCCACAGCCGGCCAGAAATAATCGTAACGTGTATATCCGACGTCTGCGTACCGTGCTTCAGGAAGTGGGTGATGTCAGTATTGTTTCTGATGATAAATATTACAAGATTAAATTCAACGGAGTATCTGATGACGTGGATATTGCGTTTGGTATTATGGATGCGGTATCAGGAAGCAATGGGGGGTACAATCCTGAAGAGGTATGGGAGAAAGTAAGACCCTATCTTATGAAAGGACAGCTGTTGGCGAATATCAGGGCATCATGGGCTGATTCTTTCAAGGCTGATTTCTCACAGCGGTGTATAAATTTCCTTTCCGAGCTGATAAAGTCGCACAATGGGTATGCCATGAGTAAGGATGTCCTTCTTGAGATTGCCGATGCAATGTTCATGCACGATGAACTTAGTGAGGATGCTTTGAAATTGAAATGCAATGTATTATGTTCGCGCCATATGTCCAGCATGGCAATGACTGTATATGATAACTTCTGTAAAAGTTACTTCAAGTACATGGGAGAAAAATATCTACGTACATTCCAGCAGATATGTCGCTGAATGGTAATTTGACAACATAGGCTTTGTTGAAATTGGGTTGATATGAAAGTATTGTTATATCTGATAATCGCTTTTGCTGCTGTGAGTTGCGCTTGTTCGGATACGTCTGTCCCGCACATGCTCGATGAGGCGCAGGCTATTTTGTCGCACGATCCGGAAGGCGCATTCGATCTGCTCAATACCTGCGATGTGACATCGTTCGGCGATTCGGCGGTAATGGCACGTTGGGCATTGCTTTACAGCGAAGCGCTTGTGGCCAAAAATATAGCCGCACCTACCGATACTATCATAAATATAGCCATCGATTATTATGGTGATCACAATCTGTCGCGTGAATATGACCGCGCGTTGAGGTTGAAGTCGCAGATGTCGGCGATCGGCACTTCCGATGCTCTTTCTTCCGCGCTCTATATGCAGAAAGAGAAGGAGTTCATGCTGTATAAAGAGAGGATACGCACCGAGAGATTAATCTTCGCCGCTATCCTCGTATTCCTATTGGCGGCAGGGGTCATCTCTTGGCAGCGTCAGCGGTTGTTGTTGAACGAAGCTATGAATGAGTCGTTGATTTCGGAGGCATCCGGACTTAGGGAGAGTATGGCGGCTCAGCTGTCGCAATGTTCTGTGCTGGAGTCGCAATTATCTGCTACGCTTATCAATCGGTTTGGAATTATTGATGAGCTTTGCAGCACATATTATGAGTCGCAGGGCACAAAAGCTGAAAAGAAAGCTATTGTGGATAAGGTGAAAGCACATATCGAGGCCATGAAAGCTGATGAGGGGATATTCTCTGAAATGGAGGCCTGTTATGGCGAGATGCTTGCACTTTTCCGTAACGAATGCCATGTGCTTAAGCCCGATGAATATCGGATGATGGTATATCTTGCGAGCGGATTATCCAACCGTACGATTGCACTGCTTATAGGTGAGAGTATAGATGTGGCATATAAGAGGAAGTCGCGCCTGAAAGCGAAGATCACCGCATCATCAATGCCTCATAAGTCTCTATTTCTGTCTAAATTCTGATGCAGGAGCACACCGGTCAGCTTTTTTGTGACTGATGGCATGAATTGTACTGAAAATCAGATTGTTGCTATGGTCTTTGTCAGACCGTAAATTTTGTTGTGACGGTAACTTGAACTTAACTTTGCATCAAAACAGTTGTAAAAAAAGAACTATTTATGATGCAACGATTGACTTCAATGCTGATCTTGATATCAGGATCTTCCTTCTTATCTGTAGCACAGACCTCCGCATCTACAGACTCAATTATGAATGAACTGCGCGAGGTCGTGATCACTGCAAAGCATCCTGTGACAAAACTCCGTGGTACCACACTCGTTTCCACTATCTCAGGCTCTGATCTATGCAATATTGGCACTGCATTGGAACTTCTTGCCCAATTGCCTATGATCACAGTAGCCGAGAATGCCGTAAATGTAGTAGGTAAAGGCACACCGGAGATTTATATCAACGGACGCCTGATGCTATCTGATGATGAGTTGACTCAACTGTTGTCATCAAATATCAAGACTGTGGAACTTGATATGGCGCCTGGAGCTATGTACGGCAATGACATACGTGCTGTACTGCGTATTACTACCGGACGGAGTCTTCTTGACGGACTATCCGTGGTGGAACGTTTTGAAGGGGTGGTACGTCGCAAATGGTCGGTCAACGATATGCTTGATCTGAATTACAGGTGTGGAGACTGGGACATCTTCGCTACGGGCAGCATTGCACGCAACAATTCTTTGATCAAAGGCTCTACTACTAATAAGTTGATATATGATGGTTACAAAAGGATCGTTGGAAGTTCACAGTACAACACATATCCTTCGACCAATGCTTTGGTTAAAGCCGGTTTCAATCATTCATGCGGCGATCAGTCATTTGGTGCTTTATATCATTTTAATCCGGAGAATGGCGATTTTACCAACCTTGGATCGGAATGGATCAATGCTGATCCTGTGATAAGGCGCGATATTTTCAGGAATACGTCATCATTTAGCCATAATGCATCCATTTATTATGACAATACGTTTTTAGGAAATTACCGGATTCATCTCGATGCAGACTATATGCGCTCGATTACCGATAACTATGTATCAACGCAATATCCCGAGGAGATATCGGCGGAGGTCAATTCAACCGACAGACGCAAATCTTCTTTATGGGCTGCAAAGGTCTATATGTCGTTACCTCTGGGCGGTGGAGACTTGACAGTTGGTACACAGGACTCATATACA
This sequence comes from uncultured Muribaculum sp., assembly GCA_947573015.1. Taxonomy (GTDB): domain Bacteria; phylum Bacteroidota; class Bacteroidia; order Bacteroidales; family Muribaculaceae; genus Muribaculum. The sequence goes on along the minus strand of CANPDS010000035.1, from coordinate 112 downwards.
CATACTTCGCTTGACTACCGTATGCACAATGTCGATGTCTGTGAATACATACCATCTTCGCTGACTGATGCGCGGCAATTATCTGCTGCTGCTTTTGCTGCGTGGAGAAGGG
>CANPDS010000034.1 GCA_947573015.1 uncultured Muribaculum sp. | reverse complement strand
ACTATCGATCTACAACGCCATTGCCAACGACGGAGTCTACGTGCGTCCGCGTCTGGTGCAGGAGCTTATCGGCACGGAAGGTGTCGACTCCGTGCTCCCGATAGCCTATATGGGCAATGGCCGCGCATGCTCACCCACCACAGCCGAGAAGATGCGCATGATGCTCACCCAAGTGGTGTGGGGCGATCATGGCACCGGCAAGATGCTCCGCAACGACAAAGTGCGCATCGCCGGCAAGACCGGTACATGCTACATGATAGAGGGTGGCGGCTACAACACCTCAAAGAAGCGACTCGCATTCTGTGGATTCTTCCCTGCCGAAAAGCCGCAATATTCCTGCATCGTGCTCACCTGCCATCCGAGACAAAACATGTTTGGCGCAGCATCGACCTCCGGCACCGTGCTCAAAAACATCGCCTTGAAGATGTACTCCCGTGGCATGCTCGACAACAGTTCCGACTATCACAGCGATGCCCCGGCCGATCCAGGAGTGCCGACCATCTATGCTACCACTCCCCGCCATATTGAAAATATACGCAACGCGTTCTCCATACCGAAGGTAAAGCATTACACCTCATCCTCACGCAATGGCGACGGCCTACCCTCGGTAGTAGGATGCTCCCTCCGCGATGCCCTCAACCTTCTGGAAAAGGCTGGAGCCGAGGTGACATTCTCCGGCACAGGATATGTCACCGCACAATCGCCGCCTGCCGGACATTCGCCGGTCTCCGGCACCAAGGTGCATCTGACACTCGCCCAATGATAGCGACCTGACGCACAGAAACCCAAACGACCATTTCACCATCTAAACTTTCAGATATGAAAGCTCTTACCAAACTACTTTCCTCCATACCCGTGATAGAAATCATAGGGTCAGACGACAAACAGATCACCGACGTGGTAAGCGACTCACGCCGTGTCAGCACCGGCTCGCTGTTCGTAGCCGTGCGCGGCACCCAGGTCGACGGACATACGTTCATACCACTGCTGCAATACAGCGGCGTGGCAGCCATAGTCTGCGAAGAACTACCGGAGTTTCTTGAGACTTCGATCACATATATCCGCGTTGCCAACTCAGCGGTGGCACTCGGGTGCCTCGCATCGGAATGGTACGACAACCCCTCGCGCCAGCTCAAACTCGTGGGAGTGACCGGCACCAACGGCAAAACCACCACCGCCACCCTCATCTACGAGATGGCACGCCTTATGGGCTACAAGGCCGGATTGCTCTCAACCGTGTGCAACTACATCGACACCGAGGCAGTGCCCACCAACCAGACCACACCCGACCCGCTCACCATCAACGCCCTGCTGCGCCGCATGGTCGATGCCGGATGCCAATATGCATCGATGGAGGTAAGTTCACACGCCGCCCATCAGCACCGCATCTCCGGCCTCCATTTCGCCGGAGGCATATTCTCCAACCTCACGCGCGACCACCTCGACTACCACAAGACCGTCGAAGCCTATCTGGCCGCCAAGAAATCATTCTTCGATGATCTTCCCGCCACGGCGTTCGCCCTGACCAACGCCGACGACAAGGTCGGCACCGTCATGCTCCAGAACACTCTGGCAAAGAAATACACCTACTCCCTGCGCACACAGGCCGACTTCGTAGGACGTGTGATCGAGAGCCGCCTCGACGGCACCACCATGTCGTTCAACGGCCGTGAAGTAGAAGTGCTGTTCACCGGTCGTTTCAACGCCTACAACCTCACCGCTGTCTACGCCGCATCGGTACTTATCGGCTGGCCTGTAGAGCAAGTGCTTGTTGGCATGAGCCGTCTCGTGCCGGTAGCCGGACGTTTCCAGGCCTTCCACTCCCCCAAGGGCTTCACCGCCATCGTCGACTATGCCCACACCCCCGATGCTGTGGTCAATGTGCTTCAGGCAATACGCGAGGTGGTAGGCAACCGTGGTTCCATCATCACCGTAGTAGGAGCCGGTGGCAACCGTGACAAGGGCAAGCGCCCCATCATGGCCCGTGAGGCCTCACTGCGCAGCGACCGCCTCATACTTACCTCTGACAATCCACGCGACGAGGAACCATCCGACATTATCCACGACATGGAGGAGGGTCTCGATATCGAAGGCCGCAAGAAGACCCTCAGTATCGCCGACCGCCGCGAGGCCATACGCACAGCCGCCGCGCTGGCACAGCCAGGCGACGTGATACTCATTGCCGGCAAGGGGCACGAAGACTATCAGGAAATAAAGGGCGTGAAACACCACTTCGACGACCGCGAGGTTGTAAAGGAATTCCTACAGTAATACCGCCCCATGCGGCACAGCACACTGATTAAACAACTGACACTCCACATTTAAGCACCTCCCCTCTCAATCCACAGTGATCTACTATCTCTTTCAATGGCTTGACGATTTCGGCGTGCCCGGCGCACGCCTTATGGATTACATCACATTCCGCAGCGGCGCGGCCCTTGTGCTATCGCTCTTCATCGCCGTAGTGTTCGGGCGCCGCATCATCGACCGCCTGCAGATGATGCAGGTGGGTGAAATCATCCGCGACCTCGGTCTGGAGGGACAGATGAAAAAGACCGGTACCCCCACCATGGGCGGTGTGATCATCATACTCTCCATCCTCATCCCCTGCCTGCTTTTGGGTAAGCTCGGCAATGTCTACATGGCTCTCATGCTGATAGCCACTCTATGGCTTGGCGTTCTCGGTGGTCTGGACGACTACATAAAGGTGCACCGTCACGACAAGGATGGCCTCAAAGGCAAATTCAAAATAGTGGGACAAATCGGTCTGGGCCTGATGGTAGGCCTGACTATGGTGTTCAGCCCCTCCGTGGTGATGCGCGAGAACATAGAAGTGCCCAGCGTGGAAAACGACGAAACCATCATAGAGTACGTAAAAGAGGATGTCAAAACCCCGCAGACCACCATTCCCTTTGTGAAGAACAACAACTTCGACTACTCCTGGCTGACACAATGGATGGGCCGTGGAGCCGTGGCCGGAGGATGGGTGCTCTTCGTGCTTGTAGTGATCTTCGTAGTGACAGCCACCTCCAACGGCGCCAACCTCACCGACGGCCTCGACGGCCTCGCCACCGGCACCTCGGCCATCATAGGCACCGCCCTTGCCATCATGGCCTACCTCGGAGGTAATATCATCTACTCCTCCTACCTCAACATAATGTATATCCCGGGATCGGAAGAGCTGGTGGTATACATGGCTGCATTCATCGGGGCGCTGGTCGGGTTCCTATGGTACAACGCCTATCCGGCCCAGGTATTCATGGGCGACACCGGCAGTCTGACCATAGGAGGCATCATCGCCGTCTTCGCCATCCTCATCCGCAAGGAGCTGCTGCTCCCGATACTCTGCGCCATCTTCTTCATCGAGGACCTCTCGGTGATACTTCAGGTAGCCTACTTCAAGATGACCAAGAAACGCTACGGCGAAGGGAAACGCATATTCAAGATGACACCCCTCCACCACCACTATCAGAAGCCCGGAGGCACAGTGCAGGCTCTCATCCAGAAACCTATGCAGGCTATACCTGAGTCGAAGATAGTGACGAGGTTCTGGATAGTGGGGATCATACTGGCTGTGATCACCTTCGTCACCCTCAAGATACGCTAATCTCCACGAAAGCAACCTAACACACTATTAATCAAGCAACTACATACTATAATAATGTCAACACAAAACCAAGATACTCCACGGAAGCGCCTAGTGGTGCTCGGCGGTGGTGAAAGCGGCGTCGGAGCGGCCATTCTCGCAAAGGAAAAAGGCATGGACGTCTTTCTGTCGGACTTCGGCACCATCCCCCCGAAATATGTGGCACAGCTCGAGGAGGAAAAGATCCCCTACGAGCATGGAGGCCATACAGAAAGCCTCATCCTCACGGCAGATGAAGTGGTGAAAAGCCCCGGCATTCCACCTACAGCTCCTATCATGGTAAAGATCGCGGAGAAGCAGATACCGATAATCTCTGAAATAGAATTTGCCGGACGATATACCGACGCCAAGATGGTATGCATCACCGGCTCAAACGGGAAGACCACTACCACCCTACTCACCTACCACATACTCCGCGAGGCGGGTATCAACGTGGGTCTCGCCGGAAATGTGGGCAAGAGTCTGGCCCTTCAGGTGGCACGCGAGCATCATGACGTATATGTGATCGAGTTAAGTTCGTTCCAGCTTGAGAATATGTATGACTTCAAGGCCAACATAGCCGTGATACTCAACATCACTCCCGATCATCTCGACCGCTATGACTACAAGATGCAGAATTATATCAACGCCAAGTTCCGCATCATACGCAACCAGACCCCGGAGGATGCCTTCATATTCTGGCAGGACGACCCCGTGATCCAGGCACAACTGCGTCAGATATCGATCGAATCGGCCCTCTACCCCTTCAGCTAGAATATGGAGGAAGACAGCCGTGCATATGTGGACGATAGCGGCAACCTTACATTCAACACGCCGGGCACATCTTTCGACATGCCACGTGGAACACCGTCTGGAATTTGTGGCCGATGTCAACGGCGTGCGCTATATCAACGACTCCAAGGCCACTAATGTCAACTCATGCTGGTATGCTCTCGAAAGCATGCCCTCCGACGGCAAGAAGGTGGTGCTCATACTCGGTGGCAAAGACAAGGGTAATGACTACAGCGAGATCGAGCCGCTCGTGCGCGATAAAGTGAAAGCCATCGTGGCCATGGGAGTGCACAACGAGAAAATACTTGAATTTTTCGAAGGTAAAGTTCCAGTGATCCGCGACACCCATACCCTGCATGATGCCATCAGCGCATGTGCCTCACTCGCTACCGAGGGCGACATAGTGCTGCTGTCGCCCTGCTGCGCAAGTTTCGACCTCTTCAAGAGCTACGAGGACCGCGGAGAGCAGTTCAAGGCGGCCGTCAGGAAGCTTTGACAAATAATAAATAATCGGAGGACTCGGAGTTCTCATAGGACTCCGAGTCCCTCCGAGAACACCATATTTCCAATAACAATTGCCTCACTCCACCATCGGTATAAGTCAATGACTATCGACAACACCACGGCGGCCAAGGCCGCCACCTCTCCATTCGGTAATATCGCGGCTGCAGCCGCCAAGACGATGCCGGTCAACTCCTCCACATTCCGCCGCCATGGCGACAAATACATCTGGGGAGTCTACATCGCGCTCTGTCTCGTATCGATCATCGAGCTATACAGCGCCTCGTCGCGTGAGGTAGCCTCGGCAGGCGTCTACGGACCTATCGTGCGCCATCTCTCAATGCTCCTCGCCGGCTTCGGCATTGTATGGACGCTTGAGAAAGTACACTACAAATGGTTTTTCGCGCTGGCCTACGTATTCGTAGGGTTCTCAGTGCTTCTGATGGTATATATCACCTTTTTCGGCGACATCATCAACGGCGCACGGCGCAGTGTGTCGATCGGGCCGCTTGCCCTTCAGGGTGCCGAATTCATCAAGCTCTCTGCGGTGCTGGCTATAGCCAAAATAATGAGTACATCGCAGAAAGCCAAGGAAGTAGGTGTAGAGACACGTGCAGTAGTCACATCCGGTATCGTCATAGCGATATTCTGTACCCTATTGTTGCCACAGGGTCTTACCAATACTATACTGCTTACAGGCATTGCCGGTGCAATGATATTAATTGGAGGCACGGAATGGAAAAAAGTGTTGATACTCGGCGGAGTAGTATTAGTGCTTGCCGGGGGAGCCGCAGCATATAAATTTACAAGTTCGAAAGAGAGCGATGCCGCCCTTACCGAGGCTATGGCACAGACCGGCGGCACAGAAAGCGTGGCCGGCCAGCGTCAGGGCACATGGCAGAAACGCATAGAGCGATTTCTCGGCGACTCCGTACCAAAATATGAGATGCCCATCACCGCCGAAAACCGTCAGGAGATGCTGTCGTATATGGCACAGGCCAACGGCGGTCTGATCGGCGTATTCCCCGGCAACTCGCGTGAGACCGCACGCCTGCCCCTCGCCTTCTCCGACTATATCTACGCCATCATTCTTGAGGATGTAGGCTTTGTCGGAGGCACATTGCTTCTTGGCCTTTACCTGACTCTTCTGGCCCGGGCAGGAATGATAGCACAGCGATGCCACAGGGCGTTTCCGGTAATCCTGCTGATGGGCCTGGCGGTAATGATCGTGCTGCAAGCCCTGTTCCATATGGCCATCACCACCGGCACATTCCCGGTATCAGGCCAACCTCTACCGCTCATATCGAAAGGTGGCACCTCGATACTCATCACCTCGATAGTGTTCGGCATGATGCTGAGTATCAGCCGAACAGCAGTGCAGAAAGGCACCACACAGGAGATCAAGGAGGAGCTAAACAACCTCCCCGAGGAGCTGCGTGCCGAAAATCCGGTGGAGCTGCGCTGAGATACAATCTCAGAGTACTCTGAGTGCTCTGAGAACTCTGAGAACTCTGAAAATTAACCAATATGAAAGTACTGATAAGCGGCGGTGGCACAGGTGGCCACATATTCCCCGCACTCTCGATAGCAAATGCGTTGCGGCGGCGCATGCCCGACGCCGAAATATTGTTTGTTGGCGCCGAGGGGCGCATGGAGATGGAGCGTGTGCCCGCTGCCGGATACAAGATAGTAGGGTTGCCAGTGAGCGGCTTCGACCGCAAACGCCCTTGGCGCAACATACGCGTGCTTTACCGCCTGTGGCGCTCCATGCGTCTGGCCAAGAAAGTACTGCGCGACTTCCATCCCGACATCGCCATAGGAGTAGGAGGCTACGCAAGCGGCCCGATGCTGAAAGAGGCACAGAAACATGGCATCCCCACCCTGATACAGGAGCAGAACTCCTACGCAGGAGTCACCAACAAGCTTCTGGCTGCCAAGGCCGCAGCCATCTGCACAGCCTATCCCGACATGGAACGCTTCTTCCCTGCCGACAAGATCATTCTCACCGGCAACCCCATACGCTCGGCAATCACAGATGCCGATAACATCAGCCGCGAGGAGGCTTGCCGCGAGCTTGGGCTCCCTGCCGACAAGCAGATAGTGCTGGTAGTGGGAGGCTCTCTCGGTGCACGCACCATCAATCATGCCGTAGCAGCATCGCTCGATGCTGCGCGAAAAGCCGGAGCCTTCATCCTCTGGCAGACGGGCAAATACTATGCCGACCAATGTGCGGAAATCGCAAAAGGTCATGAGGATACCGTCAAGGATACCCCGTTCATCTCTCGCATGGATCTCGCCTACCGCGCCGCCGATCTTGTAGTGTCGCGCGCCGGTGCCGGCACCATATCCGAGCTGCAGGTGCTCGGCAAGAGCGCCATACTCATCCCGTCGCCCAATGTGGCCGAGGACCATCAACGCAAAAACGCCGAAGCTCTTGCCACTCGCGGAGCTGCTGTGATGATCCTTGACGCAGATGCATGCGAACGTCTGCCCCAGGTACTTACCAATCTCCTCGACGATACTGAGCATCGCCGCAAGCTCGGAGCAAATGCCGCCAGTATGGCCCTGCGCGATGCCGATGAGATAATCGTAGACCGTATCATAAAAATCCTCAACAAGAGTTCCAAATGATCAAGAACAAGATATATTTCGCAGGCGCAGGGGGTATAGGCATGGCCGCCCTCGAACGCTATTTCCTCTCTAAAGGATATCGGGTAGCCGGATATGACCGCACACCTACCGCCCTCACCCAAGCCCTTCAGGGTGAAGGTGTGGAGATCACTTTCGACGCATCGGCCGAGGCCATCCCTACAGACTTCCGTGGGTGTCCTGAGGAAGTTACTGTAGTGTACACCCCGGCACTCCCCTCCGACCATCCCCAGCTCACTTACTTCCGTGCCAACGGATATGAGGTGATCAAGCGCGCCGCCGTGCTTGGCGCCATCACACGCGACAGCCGCAGCCTGTGCTTCTCAGGCACCCACGGCAAGACCACCACATCGTCAATGGCCGCACATCTGATGCACACCTGCGGCATAGGCTCGAACGCATTCCTCGGCGGTGTGCTACGCGGCTACGGGAGCAACCTGATGCTCAGCGCCACATCGCCCTACTCCGTGATAGAGGCTGATGAATATGACCGCTCGTTCCACCATCTGTCACCATATGTGGCCGTGGTGACGGCTACCGATCCCGACCATCTCGACATCTACGGCACCGAGGAGGCGTACCTCGAAAGTTTCGCCCACTTTACCGAACTGATACACCCAGACGGGAAACTGCTCATGCATACCGGGCTAAAACTGAAGCCACGCACGGCCGATGGAGTGCAGATCTATACTTATTCACGCGACGAGGGCGACTTCCACGCCGAGAATATCCGTCATGGCGACGGGCATATCATATTTGACCTCGTGACACCCGGACGCACCATCACCGACATAGACCTCGGTGTGCCCGTGGAGATCAACATCGAAAACGCAATAGCCGCAACTGGAGCTTGTCTGCTCACTGGAGAGAAAATCTCCGACGATGACATACGCCGCGCCCTGGCAACATTTCAGGGTGCGAAACGCCGCTTCGAGTTCTGGCTCCGTGAGGCCGACCGCGCCATTATCGACGACTATGCCCACCATCCCGACGAGCTGCGTGCATCGATCACATCGGTCAAGGCCCTTTACCCCGGCAAGAAGCTTACCGTGGCATTCCAGCCTCACCTCTACAGCCGCACACGCGACTTCGCCAAGGAGTTTGCCGCCGCCCTGTCGCTTGCCGATTCCGTGATACTGCTTGACATATATCCGGCACGCGAACTTCCGATCGAGGGTGTCACCTCACGTATCATATTCGACAGCATCACCACTCCCGACAAAATAATGATTGCCAAAGAGAATTTGATAGAAACAATAAAAAATCGTACCTTTGAGATATTATTGACCGCAGGGGCCGGCGACATTTGCGACAGCCTCCCGGGAATTGTCGATGCCGTCAGCGCTAACCGCTGAACGACAGCGACTTGACACATATACACCCGTTATCTCCATAACCCAATGCATCTCCTCTACATACCGAAGAGGTAGCTTAAGAAAATGAAAAAGATACTGCGCTGCATCATCTCCCTATTGCTTCTCGCCTACGTGGTGGTGGCCGCCGCATGGTCGCGGAGCCACACCGAGGAGCTCATGTGCCGCGGTATCCACATCGAGGTAGATGATTCACGCGGATCCAACTTCGTCACAGCGCGAGAAGTGGCCCACGAGCTTGGTCCGATGGCAAAGAACCCGTCGAAGCGGCGCCTCGCTACATTCAACACCGACCGCATGGAACGCGTGCTCAACGGCATCGACAAGATCGAGAGCGCCACATGCACCAAGCTCACCGACGGCACCATCAATATCGAGGTGACTCCAATGCAGCCGGTGGCACGTGTATTCGAGGGCAACTACTCCTACTACATCAACAAAGATGGTAAACGCATATCAGCCACAGCCCGCTACCATACAGATGTGCCGGTAATTTACGGACGCTTTGATTCGATCCATCCGGCTGCCGACATGCTCCCGCTTCTCCGCTTCATTGGCTCCGACTCCACATGGTCGTCGATGATCACCTGTGTGAAGGTCGACGGTCCGACCAACGTCATTCTGGTCCCGATGATCCACGGTCATGTGATAAATATCGGTGATATCAACGGACTTCCCGACAAGTTCAACCGCATCGACCGCGCCTATCGTGAAATTCTTCCGGTAAAAGGTTGGAACTTTTACGACACTATTTCTGTTAAATGGAAGGGGCAGATCGTCGCAACGCGCCGTGCCAAGAAACTCCATACCGCAATCAGCGCCATCGACTTTGAAGCCGAACGCGAGGCACCCGATGTAGGCACCATGCTTGTAGGCGACACCGTGCTCATCTCCGACAACCAGTCGATCAAGACAGTAGCGGCCACCAAACTCTCCCCTGCCTCTCTTCACGACACCATCACAAAACCCAAGCTTACGCTTGACAAAGCCAAGTCAAAGCCCCAAGGCAACCGACAAAAAACAAACACTGCCAATAAACGCAGAAACTCTCCCGACAAACGACATAACGACAAACGATCGTAGTCAACAACCACCACACATCCAGCAAAACCACATCCTGAACATGGAATCGAAATATATCGCAGCAATAGAGATAGGAAGCTCCCACATACGCGCCGCAGTAGGTGCTGTGGATGAGACCGGCATACTCTCTGTACTCGGCATCGAGGAGGAGTGTGCCATCGACGCCGTGCGCTACGGCTGCATCCAGAATGTAGAGGAGGTAAGCAACCGAATCAACAAGCTGATACTGAAGCTCCAGAACCACCAGAGCATCGCCCCCCGTAAGATCAAGGCCGTCTACGTGGCCCTCGGCGGACGCGGCACAATGGGTTCGTCGGCACTTGTGGAGCGCCAGTATGAAGAGGAGACCGAGATCACTCCCGATGTGCTGCGTCAGCTCAACGACGAGGCCCGTGCCCAAGGCTTCTCCGACCGCACGGTAGTAGAGGTGCTCCCCCGCCAGTTTGTGATCGACAATCTGGAGAGCGCCAATCCACGAGGCTCCTTCGGCCGCGAAATCCGCGCCGACTTCAATCTCATCACCTGCAAGCCACAGGTGCAGCGCAATCTCACACGCGCCATCTCCGACCGCCAGCCGATAGCCATAAAGGGGATATTCGTACGTCAGACCGCACTTGCCGACCTCGTACTCACTTCCGACGAAAAGAAACTCGGCTGCATGCTCGTCGACTGCGGCGCCGAGACCACCACTGTAAGCATCTACAAAAACGGATTTCTACAGTACTTCGCCACACTTCCGATCGGCTCACGCTGCATCACACGCGATGTGATGACCCTCGGATTTCCGGAAGAGAAGGCCGAAGAGATCAAACGCCTCATCGGCGATGCCATCAACATAGAGCCAAACATACGCAAGCATGACTTTGACGGCGATGCCATAGAGGTAAACAATTATGTACGCGCACGCGCGAGCGAGCTCGCCGTCAACATAATCGAGCAATGCAAATATGCGGGCTACACCTTCACCACCGATCTCCCCGGCGGCATCATACTCGTGGGTGGCGCCATCAAACTGCGCGGATTCTCACAACTCATCGAGCAGCAGAGCAGCGTGAAAGTGCGTCTCGGCGGTCTGCCCGCCGATATACGCGTGTCGGACACCCGTCTGCAGAGCATCGACACCCTCGATGTGATAGCCATACTCAATCAGGCCGCAATGGCACCGCAGGAATGCACCGAACTTCCCGAGCCGGTGGCTCCCCCTGTAGTTGAGGATGATGATGAAGACCATAATGCGCACCTGCCTAAGAAGGGCAAAACAAAGAAAGAAAAGAAACAAGGAGCCTCTACAATCGACCGCTTCATGGGCCGTCTCAGCAAGTTCTTCCAGGAGACAGACGAAGAGGATGAATAACCACCACACCAACCACCGATTATTACCGATATGACAATCGAAGATATACCCAGCGCACAGGATGCAGGATACGCCTCCGACGCCCACGAAGAGACTATAATCAAGGTTCTCGGAGTAGGAGGCGGTGGCAACAATGCCGTGAGCCACATGTTCCGTCAGAACATCGACCACGTGTCGTTTGTGGTGCTCAACACCGACCGCAAGGCCCTCATGCAATCGCCCGTACCCACAAAGGTGCAGATCGGCAACGGCCTTGGCGCAGGCAACAAGCCTGAGATAGCCCGCGAAGCCGCAGAAGCCGCCACCGACCGCATCGCCGAGATTTTCAACGACAATACCAAGATGGTGTTTATCACCGCCGGTATGGGCGGAGGCACCGGCACGGGTGCCGCACCGGTCGTGGCGCGCATCGCCCGTGAGCGCGGACTGCTCACAATCGGTATCGTCACCATCCCCTTCATGTTCGAGGGTGAGAAAAAGATCATAAAGGCAATAGCCGGCGCCGAGGAGATGAGCAAGTATGTAGATGCCATGCTCATCATCAACAACCAGCGCCTCACTGAAATATACCCCGATCTCGGGCTGGTGAACGCTTTTGGCAAGGCCGACGACACCCTCACCACCGCCGCTCGCTCAATATCGGAGCTTATCACCAGCAAGAAAGCCCACATCAATGTCGACTTCAACGATGTCGACACCACCCTGCGCAATGGTGGCGCCGCCATCATCTCCACAGGCTATGGCGAGGGTGAGAACCGTGTGCAGAAAGCTATCGACGACGCATTGAAATCGCCTCTGCTGAAGAACCGCGATGTGCTTTCATCGAAACGCCTGCTCTTCAACATAAGTTTCAACCCGGCAGCCGAGCATGAATTTAAGATGGAGGAGACCGAGGAGCTTACCTCATTTATCAACTCCATCGACACCGGTGTCGACATAATCTGGGGTATGTCGTATGACGACTCGCTCGAAAACCGCGTGAAGATGACCATCCTTGCCGCCGGATTCGACATTACCGTAGATGACGCCAAGAGCCGCAAGGAGGGCCATGGAGGCAAGATCCTGAGTTTTGCCAAGGAACGCGAGACCCAGCATATAGAGAATACCGACATTCTTGCCAAAGAGTACGGACAGGAGGCTGTGCTCCGCATGAAGGAGCAGAAAGCAAAAGCCAGAGTGATAGTGCTTACCCCATCGCAGATGGATGACGACCGCTTTATCGACGCATTCGAGAAGAGTCCGGCATTCAACCGCGACCAACGCGCCACCAACGAGATACGCGAGATAGGCCGCGTTGCCGTCAATCCCGGATCGGTTGCCGCCGCCAATGCCAACCTCGGCAGCGGTCAGTCAGGCAATAGTGCCCCCAGCACCGGTATCCCCTCCGGCAACAGCACTACCGGCCAGGGGCCGACCACTCCTAAAATCTGCTTCTAACCGGCCTCCCCGACCAAAACCTCACGTTGCTATGGCAGGACGTCTGTTTCTCATACCTGTACCCCTCTCTACAACACCTCCTGAGAGTGTGCTTCCAGCATCCAATACGGCTGTGGTGCGTGAGTTGCGCTATTTCGTGGTGGAGAATCTACGCTCGGCACGCCGTTTTCTGAAA
>CANPDS010000033.1 GCA_947573015.1 uncultured Muribaculum sp. | reverse complement strand
TAATGTTTCAGCGAGAATAGATCGAAATAGTGGTCGATGATATCGATAGCTGTTTTTGTAGCGGTGGAGGCGGGACGCCTGCGCAATTGCAGCAGCAGACATTCGCGGAGATCAACGGCTCCGACTCCAGGTGGATCCATTGTGCGAATCAAGGCTATCATGCGTTGCACGTCGGCGGTCGATGTGGGATTGCCGGTATGCTCTTCTATGTCATATGCCATGCTCGATGCATCGCGGGTCAGATAGCCGTTGTCATCTATGTTGCCGATCACGTAGAGTGCGGTAGTGCGCTCTTCATCAGATAGATCATGCTCGGCCAGCTGTTCGTGGAGGGTGTCCGAAAGAGTGTGGGTGGTATCGGCGGCAAGAGGCTCGAATGGGTTCTTGCTGTCGGAGTGACCATAGGCTTCGAGGCGGTAAGATGGTATGTCATCGTCGTCACGGTCGTCGGCGAGCTGAATGTCTTCGGCTGTCTCGTTGAACCCATCGTCGGAGATGCTTTCTCCCGGCGTATCGGCGATGTCAAGAGCCGGGTTGTCATCGAGTGCGCGGTGCACTTCATCTTCAATTTCAGGCCCGTTCATTTCAAGCAATCGGCCGTAGCGCACTTGCATCGGCGACAACCGTTGCTGCATCCGCTGTTGCATGGACAGATTCAATGACTCTTTCATCTGGTACGCTTATTGAAGTGATATACAAAGATAGTGTAACATCGTGTATTATGCAAGTGGCATCATATACGATGCAACACGCCCCTTTCCGTCGGAATTTTCAGCACGGAAAGGGGCGCGGTATTGATTATCGAATTTTGGGTCGGTCTATCAGAGGTCCCATATGACATAAAGGGCTCCCCATGTGAATCCGGCTCCGAAAGCGGTAAGGATAATTTTGTCACCCTTCTTGAGCTTATCCTTATATTCGTCGATACAGAGTGGAATTGACGCTGCCGAGGTATTGCCATAGTGCTCGATGTTGACAAGCACTTTGTCATGACCAAGGCCGGCGCGCTCTGCCACTGCTTCGATTATACGGAGGTTTGCCTGATGAGGGATGAACCAATCAACATCGGCTACTGCAATGTTGTTGCGCTCTGCTACTTCAATTGAAGAGGTGAGCATGTCGGTTACCGCATGCTTGTATACGGCGCGCCCTTCCTGATAGAGGTAATGCCAGCCATCGTCGAGTGTCTGCTGGGTTGCCGGATGGGCCGAGCCTCCACCTTTCATCACGAGGTGGGGCAGACCTTCACCATCAACGTGGAATACGCCGTCGATGATACCGACTTTGTCCTCAGTAGGTTCGATAAGCATGCAGGCGGCGCCGTCGCCAAAGAGTGTGCAGGTGGTGCGGTCGCCGTAGTTGACCATCGACGACATTTTTTCAGCAGCCACTACTACTACTTTCTTATACATTCCTGAACGCACATATGCGGCAGCATCCTGAAGAGCTACAAGGAATCCTGCGCAGGCGGCCTGGATATCGTAGGCATAGGCTTTTGTGAGGCCGCAGCCATGAGCGATGATCGAGCCTGTCGACGGGAAACGGTAGTCGGGATTGGAGGTTGCGCAGATGAGCAGGTCCACATCGTCGGCTGAAGTGGATGTGGATTCAAGAAGTTTGTTTACGGCCTGAATGCCAAGATAGGATGAGCCTGCATCTTTTTTGAGGATGCGGCGTTCTTTGATACCTACGCGGGTAGTAATCCATTCGTCGGAAGTCTCTACCATTTTCGACAGCATCTCGTTGTCGAGAATGTCATCGGGCACGTATGAGGCTACGCCCGCAATTCTTGGGTAAATCATTGGAAATGATTGGTTTATGGTGAGCAAAGTACTGGTGTATATTTAAAACATGGATAGCATTACTGCTGTGGGCAGAAAATACACATATCACCCCGGGCATTTGATCGCCATGCCCGGGGGATTATGTGTGATGCTATGTATGCTTTTTATTTATACAGCAGCAGGCTTTTCGATGGCCAGCTTACCACGGTAGTATCCGCAAGCGGGGCATACGGTGTGATAGATGTGCCATGATCCGCAGTGAGGGCAGATTGCCAGTGTGGGTTCTACTGCCTTGTCATGGGTGCGGCGCTTTGCAGTACGGGTCTTGGATTGCTTGCGTTTAGGATGTGCCATTTTGTACTATGTTTTTTTAATTATTGTCACTGAGTTTCTTTAGCTCGTCCCAACGCGGATCGGTCGGGGCGTCATCGTCGCCGGACATGTCTGGCTGCATCTGTTCGGTCTCCACCTCATCCATCATCTCCTCCATCATTTCATCATCTCCGTCAGTTTCGAGATGGCCGGGAGCACGGTGTTTCTTGAGCAGTGAGCTCATGGCACGGTTGCACTTGCCAAGTGGATGGACGTGCTTGATGGGGATGGTAAGAGCCACGGTATCGTAGATCATGTAGGCAATGTTGAGTTCAGAATCGCTTTCCGGTATTTCCAGAAGCTCATCGGAGTCATCATTGTAGTCAGGTCCGTATTTCACGAAGATGTGGAATGTGGTGTCGACAGGCCAAGGTAGCTCGTCGAGACAACGGTCGCAGATGAGTGTGATCTCTCCTTTGACGGTAAGTGTGATTTCGTACAAGTCGCCTTTGTAGTTTACGTCAACATGCACGTCAAGGTCGGCATCGCGGATGTCGGCGCTTTCCATGTCAACAAAGAACTGCTTGAGCAGCTTGTAGTCGAAGGCATGACTGCCATGAGGCAGTGTCTTCAGAGGGAGCTTATATGCAGAAAACTTTCCCACAAAAAAAATTATTGAAAAAACCGCTGCAAAGTTACTTATTATCCGTAAAAAAATCAACTTTTTGCAGAAAAAATGCGGTCGCATTTCTTCTCGCTACCGTATTATCGGGCTAAAATAGGCTACAGTTCATTTTTTAATAATCTCTTGATACGGAGAAGGGCATCTTGAAGCACCGATCTCGGGCAGGCTATGTTGATACGGATAAATCCCTCTCCGTCGCCACCGTACATGGTGCCGGAGTTGATCATCAGGTGTTCTTTTTCGAGCAGTAGCCGGGTTATTTCATCGGAGCTTAACCCCGTGGCTCTTATATCTATCCAGGCCAGATATGTGGACTCAAGCTCCATTACTTTCAGAGATGGAAGTTCGTTGTGGAAAAAGTTGCGCAGTATCGAGAAATTATCGTGCAGATAGCTGATCAGGCAGTCGAGCCATTCTTTTCCATGGGTATAGGCAGCTATAGTCGCAGCAACTCCGAAAGGGTTCACATCGCACACTTCATTTATGTTGATTGCACGGTCTATGCGTGAGCGTATGGCTGGATCAGGAGTGATTATGTTTGCAATCTGCAAGCCTGCTATATTGAACGCTTTTGTCGGGGAGATGCATACCGATGCATTGCTGCGGTATGGTTCGGGAAGTGTGCCGTAAGGCGTATAGCCAGAGTCAGTGTAGACAAGCTCGCAATGTATTTCGTCGGAAATAATATACACATTGTGGCGCAGGCATATATCGGCTACGCGGGCGATCTCTTCTTTGGTCCATACGCGTCCTCCTGGATTGTGGGGATTACATAGGATCATCACTTTGGCCAGTGGGTCGGATGCGAGTTTTTCCAGTTCATCAAAGTCGATTGTATATCGTCCGCCATCGTATATCATGGGATTTGCGGCGAGCTGGCATTCGTTGTTGCGTATCGAAGAGAAAAAACAGTTGTAGGCCGGAGTGGAAACTATTACTTTGTCGCCTGGTTGAGTCATGGCCTTTATGATTGCTGAAATGGCCGGTACTACTCCTGACGTGTATATAAACCATTCGCGTTCTATATTCCATCCATGTCTGGATGCAAACCATTCAATCACAGCTTTATAATATTCGTCAGGCACATATGTGTAGCCAAACACGCCATGCTCTACCCTTTGGTGCAGGGCTTCGATTATCGCCGGAGCTGTGCGGAAGTCCATATCGGCTACCCACATGGGCAGGATATCTTCTCTATCGGGCGTGTCCCATTTGTATGATCCGGTATGACGCCTCTGTATCGGGTGATCAAAATCATATTTCATATTAGAGCTTATTTAAGGATAATTGTTAATTAGGAGGTGATATGGTAACTGTTTAGCGAATATAACGCGTTGTAATTCAGTATGTAGGGATGCGTCTGAGAGCGTCCGCCATCAGTCTGACGCTCTCAGAATGCTTTGCTTACAGGGCTTTCAACCTCTTTTCGCCAACGTCCGAATGCGAGAAGAGCAATGAAGATAAGTCCGCGGACGCATAATTCAATACACATTGCCAACCATACTCCCCGCAGTCCCATGGTAGGGGCGAGAATGGTAGCCAGCGTGAGACGCACACCCCATATGCTCAGGAGATTCATGATGCTCGGCAACACTGTGCGTCCAAGCCCTACGAAAAATCCATAGCTTACTATCGCTGCGCCGAACATCGGCTCGGCCCATGCTTCTATTCGCAATATATCAGCTCCGAGTGTCCGAATCTCGTCTACCGGCGACATCACACTTATAATCTGCGGTGCCCAGATATACAGGGCCACCCCCATTACTCCCATTACTGCCATGCCGGCCCCTACGGTGATATATCCGAAGCGACGCATAAGCTTGTGGCGTCCTGCACCCAGTGCCTGACCTCCAAGAGTTGTGGCTGCCTCGCCTATGCCATAGCCGGGCATATAGCAAAGGCTCTCGGCGATTATGGCGAATGCATTGGCGGCGATAGCGATCACGCCAAGTGGCGCTACGATGGTCGTTATGGTGATCTGGGCGCTGCAGATGGCGATGTGTTCCAGCCCCATAGGCATTCCTATGCGCAGTGCATGGCGTATGGTGGTGAGTCTTGGCGTGAATTTTCCAGGATGTCCTTTCAGACGAAGCATGGGCGAACGGTTCCATAGATACCACACCATGAGCACGGCCACGATGGTCTCGGCACCTACAGTAGCAAGTGCGGCGCCTTCGACCCCCAGGCCGGCACCCCACATGGTAAAGCTGATGTCGCCAATGTGCAATATGCGCGTGGGAAATATGAATAAAAAATTAAGTATGACATCGATGACGCACATCAGCACATTGAGCATGCTGGGTACCTTCATGTTGCCGGCGCATCGCAACATTGATCCGGCGAGAAAACTTACCTGCAATGCCGGTAGAAACGCTGAGAATATCAGGAAATAGAGCGATGCGTCGTGATGTATCACACTGTCGGCTCCAAGCCATCCGGGAAGATGGGAGCTGATGCCTATGCCGAGCATGGCGATTGCAGCGCTGAATATAAGCAGGGATGCAAATCCTTGGCGCACGATGCTGCGCGCTTTTTCGAAGTCGCCGCTACCTATCAGGTGGGCTACCTGTACGGAAAATCCTGTACCGGCTGCGCTTAGCACTCCCCAGAATAGCCATGTGGTAGTAGATACCAGTCCGATAGATGCCGAGGCATTGGCACCGAGCGATCCTACCATCGACGCATCGATATACTGCATGGCTATCGATGATATCTGAGCCACTATGGCCGGTACGCTCAGTAGCATTGTGAGGCGCAGCTGCTTGCTGAATGTCATAGGCTTGCCGTCGCGTATCAGGGCAAGAAGTTGGTCGGTATTTGTGCGGTTGCTCACTTATAAATCGTTCTGGTAAATGTTTGCATAAAAACGTAGGGACGCACCAAGGTGCGTCCGCGATAAAACAGGATTATGATCATCCGGTGGACTGGCCCATCAAGATGCGTCTCTACGTTATAGATATGTGTCTGTTCACATTTATTTTTTACCTACATCAAATAAATTTAAACAGTTTCTAAAAGAATAAAATTATTCTTTCGTATCGTCATCGCCATATTCCCAGGCGGTCTCGTCCCAGTCGAGCTCTTCATCATCATCTTCAAGTTCTGGTGCAGTGGCATCCTCCGGAAGTTGGAATATGAACTCGTCCTCTTCGCGCACGCGGTGGTGGCCGTCGAGCGGACGATGGGTGATAGGTGCGCTCTCTATGCGGTTGCTCTCATCGGTGATAGCGTTCCATAGCATATCTTTCAGCTTGTCAATACCCAGACCGGTGACGGCTGAAATGAATACGTGTGGCAGATCCTGCGGTAGTTCGTGCTCTAATTCTGCCATCAGCTCGTCGTCGAGCATATCGCATTTGCTTATTGCAAGCACGCGCGGCTTATCGGCAAGGTCAGGGTTGAATTGCTCAAGCTCACGCAGAAGTATGTCGTATTGTTCGCGGATGTTGTCGGCGTCGGCAGGTACCATGAACAGAAGCACTGCGTTACGCTCGATATGGCGAAGAAAGCGGAGGCCAAGGCCCTTTCCTTCGCTTGCGCCTTCTATGATGCCAGGTATGTCGGCCATTACAAACGAGCGGTTGTCGCGGTAGCTTACAATGCCGAGTTGTGGCTCCATTGTGGTGAATGGATAGTCGGCGATTTTCGGACGTGCTGCCGATATGGCAGATAGAAGGGTGGACTTACCGGCGTTGGGGAATCCAACGAGACCTACATCGGCAAGTAGCTTCAGCTCCATGATCACTGTCTTTTCTATTGCGGGTTAGCCGGGCTGCGCATACCGTGGAGTCTGGTTTGTAGCGCTCTTGAAGTGCCAGTTACCAAGGCCTCCTTTGCCACCCTTAAGCAGCTTGATCTCCTCGCCATCCTGTGTCACTTCACACAGAAACTCTCCGGTTTCTGCATCAAATACCACTGTGCCGCAGGGCACTTCGATTATCTTGTCCTCGCCATCTTTGCCCGACGAGCGGTTGCCGGTGCCGGCGCTTCCGTTACCGGCAAATACGTGGCGCTGATATTTTAGTGGAAGGAGTGTCCACATGTGTTTGTTGCCACGGAGTATGATGTGTCCTCCACGACCACCGTCACCACCGTCAGGACCACCTTTGGGTATATATTTCGCACGATAGAAATGCCGTGATCCGGCACCTCCTTTGCCGCTTCGGCAAAGGATCTTTACATAGTCTATGAAGTTGGAGTCAGCCATAATGTATATACTTTCAAATTTCGGTTAAGTAAGTCGTCAAAATATAAAGTAATTATAATTTATGTTACGTAATAATTTTCAAGACTTACTTAATATATAATTAAGGTGTAAGGTGGTGCGAATGTTCATTTTGATAATCGAAGTCCGGTTGAATTTCGGTTATGTAATTCGCTGCATCTCTACTATTATATAGTTAAAACAAATTGATAGTGCAAAATTAGCGAAATTTTCAGACACTTAGAAACTGAAGTCGTCTTATATGCATTTAGGGCATTTTATGGTGGTATGCTTGTAAATTTTGAGCGAATGTTGAACTTTATCCGTGGGGAATCATTAAATTAGCAGATAAATTCGACAATTTATGAAGTCTCTGTTTGCGATTATTCCTTTATCGTGCATGTGCGGCATCGCTTTTTCGGGTTGCGAAAGAACCTCGCATCCAGGCAATGTCATATATCAGTCGGCGGAGTTTACCGTTTATACCGACAGTGTGTGTCAGAATGGTTTTACAGCTTATGCCATAAGTCCTTATGAGATATCTACCAACTACAGAAGTCCGGAGGAGAGTGGCATCTCGCGTCTGCTGCATTTCCGGTTGTCGCTCAACAGCCGTGACAATGAGCTGTCGAATGGAAAGACGCATACAGTAGTGGTAGGGGCCGACACTGTGTTTACCTTCGGGGAGGCAATACATGAGGCCGATTCTATAAAGAAAGAGGTTGCAGAGCAGCATCTCGACACTAATACTCAGTGGACCCTGCGTGTGGACATGTCGCCCGTGTTCCGCAGTTTTAAGGAAAAGGGGTATTATGTTACTCCGACCAACGATACCATATATCGCGATGACTTCAAGGGCGTTTGGGTGGCAGGTAGTGTCAATCCTCTTAATTGGGATTTTGAAAATCTCTATGGGAAAGATGACCGGAAACTTGCCGACCGCGGTGACGGCGTGTATGAGGTGACGCTTAATCTTAATCCTGCTGTAAGCCGTCCCGCAGATCCCGAAGGATGGCGAATCGATTCACTTTCAGAGGATATGCCTTCATACCAGTCACAGCAGATGCTCGTCAATGCGTTGTCAAACATGGCGATGGCTGAGATCGTGTCGAATATCCGTCCCGACAGTACTTACCGCGCCGGCAAGGAGTGGGATGGTGTGTGGACACGCGATGTCAGCTATTCGGCATATCTGTCGTTGGCATTGATTGACCCATACGGTACATGGCGTTCGCTAAAGGCGAAACTTAAGGATACACCCGATGGTAAGGTGATAGTGCAGGACACCGGTACCGGTGGTTCATGGCCGGTAAGTTCCGACCGTGTGGTATGGGCGATGGCGGCATGGGAAGTATATAAGGCAACGGGCGATAGAGAGATCCTTGATGAGGCTCTCGAAGCGATAGAAAACACTCTCAACGCGGATATGCGTGTGGTGTGGAATCCTGACTATAAGCTCATGCGTGGCGAACAATCGTATCTCGACTGGCGCGAGCAGACGTATCCCAAGTGGATGCAGCCTAAGGATATCTACGAGTCGATGTGTCTTGGCACAAATGTGATGTTTGCCGAGGCATTCAAGGTGCGCGATGCGATGATAAAGGCCGCACCCGATACAAAAATAGCCCCTCTATGGAATGGTATGGATTGCGAGATATCCAATGCTGTCAACAATAATCTCTGGATACCTAATCTCGGATATTATTCGGAGTATCTTTATGGTGGAGTATACCCTGTACAGTCGCAGGCTACCGACAATCTCGGCCAGGCACTGGCAATACTTTTCGGAGTGGCCAATGATGATATGGCAAGATCGATAATCAGCAAGACGCCATATACTCCATATGGCATCTCGTCGGTATATCCGCAGCTCCCTGGTATAAATCCTTATCATAATGATGCTGTGTGGCCGTTTGTGCAGGCCTATTGGAATCTGGCGGCACGCAAAGCCGGCAATATGAAGGCATTTGAAAAGGGGTTTGCCGCGATGTGCAGGGCGGCTGCCATGTTTGGCACCAACAAGGAACTTTTTGTGGCCTCTAACGGCGACTACCGTGGCACAGCCGTTAACTCCGACTCTCAGTTATGGAGTTGCACAGGCATGGCCGGCATGATACTTCGTGTGATAATGGGTATTGATCTTCAGACCGACGGTATGCATTTCGCTCCATTTGTACCGGCATCCCTTACCGGACCAAAAACTCTTTCCGGACTGCGCTACCGCAATGCTATGGTTACCGTGCAGGTCAATGGCACAGGCGATCGGGTGAAGTCGTTTACCATCAATGGAAAGGCTTCCTCTGATCTCATACTTCCTGCCGATGCCACGGGCGATGTGGAGGTGGTGATAGAAATGGCCGGAAACCGCATTCCTGATCAGGATATCAACAATCAGCCGCAGGCATGGATGCCGGCGACTCCTGATTTGAAATGGATTAGCCCCACTCAGGCTGAGGTGACAAATTTTTCTGAGGGCATCGACTATGATATCTATTTCAATTCCAACCTTATGCAACAGCTCACCACTCCATCTGTTCCTTTTGTCGAGCAGTCAACCTACACCCTTATGGATGTGATGCCTGTGAGCAATGAACATTTTGTCGGATATACGTGTGCTCCTTACGAATATATCCCTGACGGGGCGTTGACCATTGTACCGGCTTCACGGATGGGTGCTACTGGTACGGCCTTGATCTCCAACAGTAAGATTGCTTCGGAATTTGTAGAAACATCAACTACGCGCAACCGCCGTCTGGACTTTACGGTCACTGTGGCTGAGGCTGGCGACTATTTTATCGATTTCCGGTATGCCAACGGTTGCGGCCCTATCAACACCGATAATAAATGCGCCATACGTCAGCTATATGTAAACGATGCCGAGGCGGGGGCTGTGGTGATGCCGCAGCGCGGTCTTGACGAGTGGCTCTCCACAGGATATTCCAATATGCTCAGTATAAAGCTCCGCAAGGGTGTCAACACTATGTCGTTGCGCCTTGATATA
Source organism: uncultured Muribaculum sp. (assembly GCA_947573015.1). Lineage (GTDB taxonomy): Bacteria > Bacteroidota > Bacteroidia > Bacteroidales > Muribaculaceae > Muribaculum. The sequence goes on along the minus strand of CANPDS010000033.1, from coordinate 3,354 downwards.
GACAATATGAATGTGAATGTAAACCGCGCACTGTTGCGCTATGCACGTGTTATCAGACAATGAAACGGATAGGATTGCTTTCGGATACACATGGATATTGGGATGACCGCTATGCCATGCATTTCAAAGACTGCGATGAGATATGGCATGCCGGTGATGTGGGCGATTTCGACATATTGAAGCGGTTGGGCGAGGTAGCTCCGGTGGTACGTGCTGTATGTGGCAACATCGATCATGGAATGGTGCGCCGTAAGTGTCCGGAATTGCTCAACTTTGAACTTGAAGGGGTAAAGACTCTGATAACACATATCGGAGGATATCCTGGGAAATACTCTCCGGGACTGAAACCATTGCTCCGGCAGTATGGCACTCAGTTGATGATCGACGGTCATAGCCATATATTGCGGGTGAAGTATGATCATGAATTAAATTTGCTGCACATTAATCCCGGAGCTGCCGGAGTATATGGTTGGCAGCAGGTACGCACACTTGTACGCTTCACCCTTGACAACGGAGCGCCACACGATCTGGAGGTGATCGAATTATCAAAGAATTATACATCACGATGAACAAGATACATATATTGCTTGCCGCCGGATGCATCGCGTCCATGACATTCGTTTCGTGCAAGACCAACGAGGCTAATTACCGTGCTGCCTACGAAGCGGTAAAGGAGAAGACGGAGACTGACTCAGGGATAGAGGGTACTATATATGAGCGGATACGCAAGGAGTCGGTACAGTCACGAACGATAGTTGGCCGGGACACCATACCCACAATGACTGTTGCAGTGAAGTGTGTGGCCGGCGTGTCGGTGCCTGACGATGTAAAGCAATATAATATTGCTGTGTCGCAATTTAAGCAGGTGTTCAATGCAAAGTCGTTGGTAGACCGTCTCAGAAGCGAGGGGTACGACAGCGCGACACTTGTTGTCACCGCCGAACCTCTTTACTTTGTGATTGCCGCCACTACTTCCTCTCCCGAGGAGGCCGCCGCTGCCTATGAGATAATATGTGCCGACAAGCGCATATTCACCAAAACCCCTTATCCACTGCTGTTGAAACCACAACGCTACCCATTGTCAGAATGATTTCAAAAGACTATCTTTGTAAGCAGAAGATGAACTTATTTAGAGCTTGCCATGCAAACACTGAAAAAACTGCTTACAGCTGTAGCTTTTGCCATGCCTCTGACGGGTATGGCAGAGTATGTTCCCACTCCGGAAATCATTAAGGCGCGTCAGGAATTTGCCGATGCCCGTTTTGGGGTATTCATCCACTGGGGCATATACAGTATGTTCGGACAAGGTGAGTGGTACTTGAATTACGGACCGCATCGCGATGAATATGCCAAAGCCGCCGCCGGGTTTTATCCGGCTGAATTTGATGCAGCATCGTGGGTGAAAGCGATTAAGGATGCCGGTGCGAAATATATATGCATCACTACACGCCATCACGATGGATTCTCAATGTGGAATACGGCACAGTCGGATTATAATATTGTTGCCGCTACTCCTTTTAAGAGGGATGTGATCGGGGAGATTGCGGCAGAATGCCATGCACAGGGCATAAGGCTTCATCTATATTATTCGCATATCGACTGGACGCGCGATGATTATCCTATGGGACGCACCGGACGTACTACCGGCAAGGATTCGGAAAAAGCCGATTGGCCTAATTACTATAGATTTATGAATGCACAACTCACAGAGTTGCTTACAAACTATGGTGAGATCGGAGCTATATGGTTTGATGGATGGTGGGACCGTGATGAGGACCCTACGCCGTTTGATTGGCAGTTGCCTGAGCAATATAGTCTGATACATACTCTCCAGCCGTCATGTCTTGTTGGAAATAATCATCATCAGACCCCATTTGAAGGGGAGGACATCCAGATTTTCGAGCGCGATCTGCCAGGCGAGAATAAATCTGGCCTTTCAGGTCAGAATGTAAGCCGGTTGCCGCTTGAAACCTGTGAGACGATGAATGGCATGTGGGGATACAAAATTAAAGATCAGGATTATAAGGATGTTCCGACATTGGTGCGTCTGCTCGTTGGTGCGGCAGGCAAAGGTGCCAATCTGTTGCTTAATGTCGGTCCGCAGCCAAGTGGCGCATTGCCTGCTGCAGCACTTGATAGGCTGAAAGGCATCGGACAGTGGTTGGAACGATATGGAGAGACGATCTACGGAACCGAGGCCGGAGATTTCCCGGCACAGAGTTGGGGCACCTCCACACGTAAGGGTGAAAAACTGTATGTCCACATTCTGTCGGCTGAAACGCCGGTGATATATGTGCCCACCGACCGGAAAGTTGTATCTGCTGTGAGATTTGACGACCGTAGTCCGGTAAATTTTGTGCGCCATGCCAAAAGAGGAATATCAGTCGAGCTCGATTCTCTACCCGAAAGCGCTGATTTCATTGTCGAGCTCACCACCCGTTAAAGATAAATTTATAACATATACTTATGCCTGCCGATCATTGCATCCTTGAGGTCTGTGCTGGAGATATTGCCTCCGTAGTCGCTGCTACAGCTGGCGGAGCGGAGCGTGTTGAACTTTGTCAGGCTTTGTCATCTGGAGGTATAACACCATCCGTTGGCCTTATAAAGGCCTCACGGCGTATATCCGATATAAAAATTCATGTTCTTATACGTCCCAGAGAGGGCGATTTCGTGTATTCCGATGATGAAGTATGCCTGATGGCCGATGATATATCTATTGCCCGTAGTTGTGGGGCTGACGGTGTGGTGATAGGAGCTCTTCTTCCAGATGGGCGTGTCGATTCCGACACGTGCCGTCGCCTTGTGGATGCTGCCGGGGATATGAATGTCACTTTTCACAGGGCTTTCGACCTTGTCAGAGACCCATTTGAAGCACTGGAGGATGTGATTGCGCTTGGTTGCAATCGCATTCTCACGTCAGGTCTTGCTCCCGATGCGGTTGCCGGCTGTGATATGCTCGCCAGGCTTCATAAGGCAGCCGCAGGCCGTATCACAATTCTTGCAGGATGTGGTGTGACGTCATCTAATGCCGCCGAAATATTGCGTCGCAGCGGATGCTGTGAGATTCATGCATCTGCACGGAGGAATGTAGATTCCTTGATGACATTCATGCGTCAAGGGGTAGCGATGGGTACACCGGGTGTTGATGAATATATCCGCAAGTCAACACATATTGACGAGGTGAGGGCAATAGTAGAAAGTATAAAGCAAATAGACAAGCTATAAATCAGTTGAATAAATTGCTGCTCAAAACGACATGACATTCATAATAATTTAGAACATAAGTAAGTCATGACAATTATTGCGAATTATTTAATTTTATATCTTTATACTCTCCGCGGCATTCTTTCG
>CANPDS010000032.1 GCA_947573015.1 uncultured Muribaculum sp. | reverse complement strand
TGGTGAATTTTTCTTCAAAAAGCTATTGTCAATTCAAAACTTATCCATACATTTGCAATGTAATCATTCTGTAACACGTTTGTGAAGCGAATGAAACTAAAAACAACATCTACCAAATCACACTAAAATATCAAGTCATGGGTTCGTCAACAAATTTCCAAACCAAGCTCCTCGGTCTCCAGAAAAACCTTCTGAACTTTGCCTACATGCTCACCGCAAACCGCGATGACGCCTACGATCTCCTTCAGGACACAACCCTAAAGGCCCTCGACAACCAGGACAAGTATGTGGACAATGTAAACTTCAAGGGATGGGTCTTCACCATCATGCGCAACATCTTCATCAACAACTACCGTAAGGTTGTGCGCTCGGCCACCATCATCGACCAGACTGAAGATCTCTACCATCTCAATCTCCCACAGGACTCCGGTTTCGAGACTCCCGAAGGTTCAGTGGCTGCAAAAGAGATCACCGCTGCCATCGACGCCTTCTCCGACGAATATCGCATACCTTTCTCGATGCACGTAGCCGGCTACAAGTACAACGAGATCGCAGAGAAGATGGGTCTACCCCTCGGCACTGTGAAGAGCCGTATCTTCTTCGCGCGCCAGCGCCTTCAGCAGACTCTCAAGGATTACCGCTAAACAGTTGTATCCATCGGTGGCTGGTATGCTTGCCACGCCCCACCGTCAATTAGCCTATGACTGAAAAAGATACAGTCTCTCCTCGAACCATCTTGCCTATTGAAGGTTGACGATTTAAGGATCATCCATCTCTCCAACCAAACATAAAACATAACGACTACTACATAGCTTAACTCCTAAAATAGCATTGTAATACTTCAGAATTGCATAGCACAAATGATGCATTAATTGCATCTGATAGTGATACTATTCGAAAAAAACACTAACCGATGATTCGCCCACAGGCCGATGCTTCTGCACTGGCCTGTGCTTTTTTTCTGTGCCATTCCGCAAAAAAACATAGACGTTTTTTTATCTCCTCTAAAAAGCTAATTTGATTAACCGCGGCAATGTAGGGACGCACCTTGGTGGCGTCCGTCAGCAGTTTGATACGCTGATAAAATCTTATTTGACATGAATATGCGGTAATTTGGATGATTTGCACTAATTGTTCTAACTTATTATCGGAAAGATTATAAGTGTATTTTTGCAGAGATATGGAAAAAGTCATATCTTTGTCACGGATATTCTGCCGTACGGAAGCCCGAGCGCGGGCGCAGTCAGTGCGGTGGGGATAGAGGAAGATAGTAAATTTTTTTCGGCTACTTCCGGACATATTTTTTAGAAAGCGTTTATCAGCGCTTTGTTCCTGACGGTTCGAGAATCTCGCAAGTTCAAAAATACAGTCACAGGACAAGGCAACGGTAGATGTCTATGGATATGTATATTTTGCGCCATTGCGATATGGTGCTTACCGACATGCGTGGAGTCACTCTGCTTTGTCGGGAGGCATGATGTCGTCATGGATGTCTTTATACATATATGCGTGGGCTTCTGCGTTGCTCTTTCCTGACTGTGACGGGCAATGCGAGAGCCTTCGGACCGTGGGAAGAGCAATGGTACAGTTTCCCGCGCTTTTTTGTTTTTAACCATGCTCATCGCCACAGTAGAATCTATTAACCGCTTGAATTTGGGGAAGCTATAGGGCACAAAGTGCACATATAGTCATGAAAAGACTCAGTTTCGTGATGATGCTCCTCGTATCGGTCATCATCACCGTATCAGCCCAGACCTCCCAGCTGGCTACTCTGCTCCACGACGGTAATATGTCGGTGTTTTATGGATCGACAGCTCTTAAAGAAGCCCATGAAGCCGCTGTAGCCGGCGATGTAATCACTCTTTCCGCCGGACAGTTCAATGCATGTACAATTACTAAGCCGCTCACAATCCGTGGCGCTGGTATGGGCCTCACCCAGGTGGAAAACTTTGTTGATCCCACAGTGATAACCGGTGATTTTATTATTGATATTCCTGAAAATGAGACTTATCATCTGATTCTTGAGGGATTGCAGCATAATACCGTAATGGGATTTACGTCTGCATATAATGTACAATTCATAAAATGTATTTTGGGGGAACTTGATATCAGGCAAAATGCAACAGTGAAGAATTTCCAATTGGTGAATAGCGATGTTCGCAAATATATAAGAAATTATGAATCATCATCTTCGGCTGTCATTACAATTGATGCAGTGAACAGCTGCATTAAATTTGCTTCGCAATATCTTAATTACATCACACTTAATGCTCAAAACTCGATATTGGAGTTGCAGGGAAGTCTGTCAAATTCATTATTGAACAATTGCATTCTTACAGGGTCAAGCTCTACAATAAAACTTAATACAAACTGTACGGCATTCTATTGTGTGTGGTATGGTCAAGGTGTGACCAATCCATTTCCTTATGAGACAGCCTCGGGCACCAACACACGTCTTGATCATGAGAATGTATTTAAGGAGGGCACATTCTATGAGCTGACCGACGAACTTAAAGCATTGAAAACCACTGATGGCACACAGGTGGGCATATATGGTGGCAACATGCCGTTCGATCCGACGACTACCGTGCCTCAGATTTCCAAGTTTAGCGTATCGCCACGTACGAGTGCCGACGGCAAGCTCTCGATTGACATTGAGGTAGAGGGTATCAAGCAGTAATCATCTCCAATATCCCCGATATGATACGACAGATATTAATGTTGTTGACACTGGTGGGAATGGCTGTGTTGGCTCATGCCGGTGCAGAGTATGTGTGGTGGTTTGACGGATCGACCGAACCTTTTGCTACGGCTCCTTTGGAAGGTTCTGGTTCATGGTCGTTAGATCTTGATGTTTCGTCTCTTGACGGGTCAAGACCCCATACACTCCATTTTCAGGTGGTAGACGGAGCGGGACACCGCTCCTCACCACGCAGTGCTATGTTTACCAAGGCTTTCACTCTCCAAGGTTCGATGGCCCATATATATGTGGATGGCAATTATCATTCGTCCGTTCCGACAGATGGATCATCAGGCCATGAAGCCACCTACGAAATCGATGCTTCGCAATATGGCTACGGACTTCATACTGTGATGATGCAGGTGGTAGCCCCCGGTAATATTCCAGCGGTGCCTGTGGAAGGAATATTCATGCGTGTGCCTACTGATAGTGAGATTGGTTCGTACCGCTGTTTCTACACTATCGACAATGATAAGGACATGATTCGAGCCGGAGCTTATTCTGATGGTGTGGTCCATGCCGATATTGATGTGGCAACGCTTACCACCGGCTTGCATTCCATTCAGTTTATGCTTGCCACAGAAGACGGCCTCACCACCCAATGCTATTCCTCCTATTTCATGAAACTGCCTCTTGGAGGTGGTGATATAAGTAGTTATAGCTATTGGGTAAATGATGATACTGAGAATATTGCGACGGTGCAACTGGAAAAGGCCGTTGCTCCTTTCCGGCTTACGGCTCTGTTGCCATTACGCAGCTATCCGTTGCGCACGTCGTCGTTCCGGTTCCGGATTGAATCCGGGACCCCGGTGATTTATCCGCTGAATGACTTCAATCTGATGGTTTCCAGTGCGTCGGGTCAATTTACTGTAACTTCGACACAATATTATGACTCCAATCATCATGCGGCAGTATCTCCTCAAAAGATATCGACAACTACCGATGGCAGTGTAATCAAAATTCCCGCTATTGAAACTGGGGAGATCAAGTGGTATGAATTTGATGTGAAACATGGTGACAGCATATCTGTTGCAGTAAGCAATCCATGTATGGTGGATATGTTTGGAGCAGATGGAACACCATTGTATTCTGCATCGGGATATGATGCTGTAAGCGGTGGCGGTTTTCATGCATTTGAAGATGGGAAAATATATATGGCTCTGCATGATGCAAAGAAAACGGTCCCGATTGATATTACGCTAAAGCGGATAGACCGTTATGCTTTACTAAAATGGACACCACAGGCAATGGCTGCTGATGGATTTGTTTTTCTTGATTTGATTGGAAATGGTTTTGACAATCTAAAGCGAGTGTCATTGGGTAATGAGAGGACTATAGAATGCGATTCGATATCGGTATACGATTATTCATATGCAAGGGTATGCTTTAATTTCTATAATAAAAGATTTGATGCACAAGGGAAACAATCTATAAATTTATATTTTGAGGATGAAACAGAAGGTTTGTCATCATTGACGATTCCTAATGCTATCGAAATAGAAGAATCAAAATCAGAGGTCATTATAACAAGAGTCCAAAATTATCCTATTCCAGGACCGCGTAGGGCAGTAAGTATTTGCATTGAAAATCCAGGATCGACTGCTAAGTGGGGTGTCCCGGTTAATATAGCAGTAGAAGGTAATAAGAAAATAGAGTTTGATAATTTCCATATAATTGCTCCTAATCCTGTCAATGGTGTGGAATTTCCAGTTGTATCAATTACCGATAATATATTGGATACAGGTAAACGTGGGACTTTTATGCCTATGATATTCCCTTATATAGGGCCTCATGAAACTATCAGATTGAATGTCTGGATAACAAGTGATGTGCTTGCACGATACAATATGTATGCTTGGGCCGGTGAATCATGGAGTGAGGCAGGAAGATACTTATTGGGCGAATCGGGTGGGATTATAACGCCTCCAGCGCAAGTTTCATGTCTGAACTATGATACATTTAGTGACATGCAGAGTATTATTGGAGAATATGGAGGAGAGTCTGGCGCTGTAGCAAATACGTATTTGGGAATTGGTCAGGCAATAGGTGGAATTTATCTTGGTCTGGGCAAGCGGCAAAGAGCAGAAGAAAGACGTTGCAATGGGGCAGATTATGACAATATTGCGGAATACTTACCACAATATAATGCACCTGTCGGCATGTCTCCCCAAGCTATATTTCAGAACAGTATGCCATTGCCGGAATGGCTCTCTTTGCCATTATCTCATTTGTATGCAACTAATCAACGGCAGGAACAGCACGCAGAGTGCTCAAATCCGATGCCTGATCCACAACGGGTTGCGATACTTCTTTCGCAGGATCCGAACGATATTCTTGGCTATACCTCACCAGCACAGACGGAGCATATCGGGGTTGGTGTGAAGTCATTGAATTATACGATTGAGTTTGAGAATGATCCGGAAAAGGCTACAGCCTCGGCTACTTCGATACTTGTCACCAACCAACTTGACGCCAGTGTGTTTGACCTTACGACGTTTAAGGCTCGCGAATTTAGGATCGGTAGCCATATGGTAGATTTTGAAGGTGCTTCAAATGGCATAAAAACAATTGACATGCGTCCGGCAATCAATGCCATAGCGCAGGTCGAGGTTGCTTATGATGAAGCCGCCGGAGAGTTGCGCCTTATGGTTACATCTCTTGATCCGATAAGTCTTGAACCGACCATTGACGTGATGCAGGGTGTGCTGCCTGTAAATAATGATGGAGAAGGCGTTGGCGAATTGTGCTATGATATCGACTTGCTCGACGGATTGTCTGACGGTAGTGTGGTTGATAATATGGCTACTATAATTTTTGATGAGAACGAGCCGCTCAATACTCCGGTGTGGCACAATGTCACCGACTATGTGCTACCAGAGAGTACGATTGAGAATGTCGCTACAGAGGATAATATTACATTCTCAATCAGAGTCAATGGTATTGATTCCGGATCGGGCATATGGCATTATGATCTGTATGCGCGTTGGGATGGTCAGTCTGATTGGACTCAGGTGGCTTCTTCGCTTGAGACGGAGGATGGATGTCTGCAATTTATTGCCGATGTGCCGATGCTGTCGGCACAGTTCTGTACTGTCGCTTATGATAAAGCTGGCAACCGCGAGGATACTGCGATGATGCGTAGACTTCTTGGCGATGTTGACGGTAGCGGAGCGGTTGATGCCAACGACGTGCTGATACTGCGAGGCTACTATATCGGACGTCCGGTGACGCTTGATCTCACCGTTGCCGATGTCAATGCCGACGGTTCTGTCGATGCACAGGATGCCACCGCCGCCAGGGTGATATATCTTGCATCGGAGCTGATGACAAGACGTGCCAGACATGTGCGCACCCGACTGATAATCAGTAAAACCAATTAAGTGTAACTATTTATTCACGCAATAAACTGTAATGCAGTGAATACTAGCGCGGTAGATGGGCGTGTTGGTGCGTCACTGCATACTGAAATCCACTGCGTTATATTCGCTGAATAATTACAATTAAGTAAATGACTGGTAAAAAATATTTATTATGAGAAATATATTCATTTCGATGCTTGCTGTCGCTATGATGTCGGGCACAGCATCCGCTTATACTACAACAAAGTCTGAAACTCTGAAAGTATGGTTTGATCCCGTCACCCTTGTGGCTGACGGCACTACTGTGACCAAGATGACTGTATATGAGAATGACCATCTCAACTACTCTGCGTTCAATATGGCATTCATTGTGCCTAAGGGTATCCATATCGCTATGGTTAAGAAAGGACGTGATCTCGTTGAGGACATTGATCTTACAGCCCGAGCCGCTGCCACACATTCCATCGCATGCAATATGCTTGCTGATGGTGAGACGATTAAAGTCATTGCCGATTCAAGTATGCTTGATGATTTCTATCCTGACGATGAGGATGGAAATCCGATGGATGCCTTGTATACAATCGGTCTGACAGCAGATCCGGATATGGAGGATGGCACATATACTGTGCAGATGCTCGACATAAAGTTCGTGCTTGCTACGGCAGACGCATGTGTGCCCATTGAACAGCCGGTTCTAGGCACATTCACCATCACAGGCGGGGTCGTTACCGCTATCGATGAGGTGGAGTGTGATACTGCCGAAGATGAACCTTACTATGATCTTTTCGGTCGAATTGTCAACGGAACTCCTGCCCCGGGAATATATATTCACAATGGCCGTAAGGTTGCAGTGAAATAGTAGCCTGATGAGAATTATTGCATAATATGATTTTCGCTACTTACTTGATCATAAAATATTGTAGTAATTATTGAATAAATAGCTTAAGGTTATCTTGAATGGCGGTGCAGCAGATATAGTCTGATGCACCGCTTTTGTATGTTGTTGTATTGAGGGTGGGATCGGTGATGATATGCGGTAAAGTCGGAGAAAATGAGTAAATTTGTTGCGGCGTGCAGTTTGTGCGTCGATATACGGTCGTTTTCCTGACTATAATAGGCTTTTTAGCCAACAGATTTCTTATGGATTACAGAATATTTCCGCCGGAGGAGTTGCCAGAGGCTATCATCTCACTTCCGTTGTCGAAGAGTATCAGCAACCGTGCGCTGATACTGAATGCGCTTGCCGGGGGACATGGGTCTCTTGGTCGGGTGGCAGAGTGTGATGACACGGATGTGATGCTTGCGGCTCTCGACAGCTACTTCTCCCGACAGGGTGCGTCGTCGGGTATGGAGCTTGAGGTATCGGTAGGAGCCGCCGGGACCGCCATGCGCTTCCTTACCGCTTTTTTTGCCACTCGCAGCGGAAGTGTTGTGAGGCTTGATGGCACAGAGCGGATGCGGCGCCGTCCGATAGCTCCTCTTGTAGATGCGTTGCGTGCATGTGGCGCATCGATAGAGTATCTTGGTGAAGAGGGTTTTCCTCCGCTGCGCATAGAGGGCCGTGATCTACAGGGGGGCGACGTGACTCTCGATGGCTCTGTAAGCTCGCAGTTTGTGTCGGCACTGCTTATGGTGGCTCCCGTTATGGCCGGTGGTCTGGTGCTCAGGCTTTCCGGAGATGTCGTGTCGCAGCCATACATAGCGATGACGCTGAATATGATGGCCGAGTGGGGAGTGGAATCCTCGCGCGACTGTAATATGATCAGTGTGCCTCATGCCGTGTATACCCCGATAGCCTATCATGTTGAGGCCGACTGGAGCGCTGCTTCATATTGGTATGAATTGCAGTCGTTCAGTTTCGGCACTATCGGTCTGCGAGGTCTTCTCCCTTCGGGAAGCATGCAGGGCGACTCGGCGTTGATGCGGATCTACCGCAACTTCGGCATTGTCACGGAGCCGAGCGAGGAGTTTCCCGGTGTGCTCGATCTCCTTGCCGATCCGGATCTGACTCCGCGTTTCGAGGCCGACATGTCGGCTGTGCCCGATCTGGCCCAGACCGTGGCGGTAAGTTGCTGCATGCTCGGCATACCGTTTCGCATCACCGGTCTCAAGACGCTTAAAATCAAGGAGACAGATCGTCTGTCGGCACTGAGAAACGAGCTGATGAAGATATCGTTTGTGGTTGAAATCGACGATGACTCCATCGCCTGGGAAGGTGGGCGGTGCCCTGTCAAAGGCGATAGTCCTATAATTATCGATACATACGATGATCATCGTATGGCGATGGCATTTGCTCCGGTGGCATGGTATGTGCCTGGGATTATAGTGAGGGATGCCGGTGTTGTGTCAAAGAGTTATCCGGATTATTGGTCACATCTTCGTGCCGCAGGCTTCCTGATAGAAGAGATAGCTGCTGATGCTTGACTTATGAATATAGCTGTATGGATATGTGTTGGCGTGACGCTGCTATGCGTGTGGCTCAGCTATTGGGCCGAGCGCCGGACGAACCGTCGTAAATAAACGGATGTTACATCTTGCAATATGGAAGTAATATTGATCATATCATGTGTGCTTGTGGTGACCGGCCTGGGCCTGTGGCTTCACGACCGCTTAAGCCGCAGGCGCGAGGGTGGCGATAGTGTGGGGTTGACTGACGGTGCCACCGGTTCCGGCGCGGAGAGTGCCGCCGGGGCTGAGCCGGAGGAAGAGGAATGTTGCGGCATGCATATTACGTGTGAGCGCGACAGTCTGCTCACATCCGTCAGTCCGGAAATAGTGTACTATGATGATGAGGAACTCGACCGTTTCCGAGGCCGTGGCGCCGACGAATATTCCGACGAGGAGATCGAGGAATTCCGCGATGTGCTTCTCACCCTGCTTCCCGACGACATAGCCGGGTGGGGCAGGAGTGTGCAGCAACGCGGCATCATACTGCCTACACCTATACGTCAGGAATTGCTGATGATAGTCGCAGAAGCGCGTGAGGCGCGCACGTCGCACTCATAATCACCCTTGTCGCCCGCACATGAGTTATCTTGATTACACATTTTTTCAGTATGCCCTGATCGGGCTTGTCATAATAAGTGTGGCAGGTGCCATGATCGGCACCTACATCACTACCCGCCGCATGGTGTCGATCACCGGAGGTATCACACATGCATGTTTCGGTGGGCTTGGTATCGGCTATTTCCTTGGGTTCAACCCCATAGCGACAGCCGGGGTGTTTGCCGTGGCCTCGGCCCTCGGTATAGAATGGCTCGCCGACCGCTATCGGTTGCGCGAGGATTCGGCTATCGCCGTAGTATGGTCGCTCGGCATGGCTGTCGGCATCTTGTTCGTGTTTCTTACCCCGGGCTATGTGCCTGAGCTTAATGCATTTCTCTTTGGCAATGTGCTTACGATAAATCATGCCGATCTATTGGCGTTTTCAATCTATACGGTGATTGTTGCGATGGTGCTGTTGTGTTGCCGTAAAGTGGTAGTGGCATGCGCTTTCGACAGCGATTTTGCCCGCGTGTCGGGGTTGCCTGTACGCATTGTCAATTCACTTATGACGGCTATTGTGGCTATAGGTATCGTGCTCACCATACGTCTGATAGGTATCATGCTCCTTATATCGATCCTCACCGTGCCTGTCATTGTGGCTGAGGTATGGTGCCACCGTTTTACATCCGTCATGTTGCTGTCGGCCATTGTCGGTGTGGCTACCTCTGTGGGAGGATTGTTTTTGTCGGCGGTGGTAGATGTGCCATGTTCTGCCATGATAGTGCTGCTGCAGGTGGCGGTGTATCTCATGTCGCGCATCTGTTTCGAGCTGATGATGCGCCGTCGCATGCAATAAGCCTCAACAGCATAGCGTTATAATATAATATGCATAGTAAGGTAAGGCTCAATATTACTTTTGTGGTGGCTATGGTGGCCATGCTGTCTGTGTTGTCGGGGTGCAATCTCCGCAAAAACACAGCTGCAACCCGTCAGTATCAGGCCTTTATCACACGCTATAACATATATTACAACGGCGATGAGCACTATAAGGAGACCATCAAGCAGATGGAGAGCAGCTATGAGGACGATTACTCGCAACTGCTCTATCCGCATCCTGCCGATGCCCGTCGCGACGAATCGGCTCCGCAGCCATCTGGCGATTTTACACGGTCGATCGAGAAGGCCCAGAAGGCCATTCAGCTGCGCAGCATAAAAAAGAAACCGGCCAAGAAGGCAGGAAAATCGTCCGACCCGGCCTATAAGGCATGGATGAAGCGCGAGGAGTACAATCCGTTTCTCCACAATGCATGGATGATGATGGGTCGCTCCCAGTATCTCAACGGCGATTTCCTCGGAGCCGCGGCGACATTCTACTACATCACGCGCCACTTCTCCTGGCTTCCGCTTACAGTCACCGAAGCCAAGATATGGCAGGCTCGCGCCTACTGTGCCATGGGATGGGACTTCGAGTGTGAGAACATCCTCACCAAGATACCAGAAAAAGACCTTGAGGCCAACTCGCATCTGCGCGAGCTATACAACATAGCCCAGGGTTCCTATTGGAGCCGTACGTCCGATCCTGCAAAGGCGATCCCCTATCTCGAACAGGCCGTGCGCTCTGCCAAGGGGAGTCAGAAGGGGCGCCTCAACTTCATGCTCGGACAGCTCTACCAGCGGCAGGGAGAAAATCAGAAAGCATATCAGGCCTACAAACGGGCATCGACCACCAATTCGTCATACCGCACCCAGATCAATGCCCGCATACGTCAGAGCGAGGTTTACTCAGGCGTCTCCATCGAGCCTGAGGTAAAAGCCTTGCGGCGCATGACACGCTACGACCGCAACAAGGATTATCTTGACCAGATATACTATGCCATCGGTAATCTGTACCTATCGCGTCGCGACACGCTGCATGCCATAGAGAATTATAAACTCGCTGCCGAGAAATCCACACGCAACGGTATAGAGAAGGCTATAGACCAATTGGCTCTTGGGCGCCTGTACTTCGAGACCCATCGCTATGACCTTGCGCAGCCATGCTACAGTGAGGCTGTGCCCATTCTGCCCCAGAGCTATCCAGGACTCGACTCGATAAAGCGGCGTAGCGATGTGCTCGATGAGCTGGCGGTATATTCACAGAATGTGACCCTCAATGATTCGTTGCTCCGGCTGGCTGACATGGACTCGACACAGCGTCTTAAAGTAATAGACAAGATTATCGACGACCTTAAGAAGAAAGAGGCTGAGGAGGCCGAGCGTCAGCGGCGCGAGGAGTATCTGGCAGAACAGAGCGCCAACGGGTCGCAGATGCAGAACACCGGCAATGCCGCCTCGGCGCCTGCTACATTCATGATCAATACCGACGATTCATGGTACTTCTACAACACGGCTACACGCAATGCCGGACGCACGGAGTTTCAGAAACGTTGGGGTGCGAGAAAACTTGAGGATGACTGGAGGCGGCGCAACAAGTCATCGTTCAGTTTCGATGACTTTGAAAGCGGATCAGAGACATCGGAGAACTCTGAGATCTCAGATGACACGGAAAGTTCCGAGAATAACCCCGACAACTCCCAAAGCGTCAATGCCGATCTTGCCGCCGATCCCCACAACCGCGAATATTATCTGCGCCAGATACCATCCACTCCAGAAGAACGGCAGACGGCCAACGACGTGATCCAGGAGGGACTTTACAACATAGGACTTATCCTTAAGGATCAGCTTGAGGATTACGATGCCGCCGCTGACGACTGGGATGAGCTTCAGCAGCGTTATCCCGATAATATCTATCGCCTCGACATATACTATAATATGTATATGATGTATATGCGCGACGGGCGCACGGCGCTTGCCGAACGTTACCGCGCGCTGATATTGAAGGAATTTCCCGATTCGAAATATGCAATGGCAATGCGCGATCCGGCATATATCGACAATCTCCGCCGTATGAACGCTGAGCAGGAGGTGCTCTATGAGAATGCATATGGCGCTTATCTCGACAACCGCAACGCTGATGTGCATGCCGCCTACCGCGACATGATGCAGCGCTATCCGTTGAGCAAGATAATGCCCAAGTTCATGTTTATCGACGCGCTTGCATATGTCACGGAGAATAAGCCCGAGGAGTTCCGCGCCACTCTTAAAGAGTTGCTCGAACGATATCCGGAGACCGACATAACACCTCTTGCCTCAGCCTATCTGAAAGCCCTTGCGCAGGGGCGCAAGCTTCATGCCGGCACTTCCAATACGCGAGGCATGCTGTGGGACCTTCGCCTCTCCAACGACAGTGTTTTCAACGAGAACGACTCGATAAGCTTCGACCTCAATCCCGATGTGCCGCAGTTGCTGGTGCTGGTGTATCCTACCGACGAGGTAAATGCCAACCAGCTCCTCTACGATGTAGCCTACCACAACTTCAGCGCGTTTGTCGTGCGTGATTTCGATCTTGAGCAGATGAACTTCGGACGTCTTGGACTGTTGCTCATAAAAGGCTTTGCCAATTTTGAGGAACTGACCCATTACCGCAAGGTTATGGATGAGGATGGGCGTCTGAGGCTGCCTCCGGAGGTGCGTCCCGTGATGATAAGTGTTGAAAACTTTGACAAGCTCATACATCAGGGCCGTAGCTTCGAGGATTATTTCAGATATGTCGATGCCCAGGCTGAGGAGGCGCCGGTAACAGCATCGCCGGGGCTTACCGATGATGAGGGACCGGATAGTTTGGAAAATTCCGAGAACTCGGCAGACTCTGAAAGCCCAGAAAGTTCTGAGATCTCCGAAAGCCCAGAAAGCCCCGGGCCAACCATAACCGAATAAATGATTCAACTTATGCCAAACTCCATACTTTGGGCCGATGATGAGATAGATCTGCTGAAGCCCCATATATTATTTCTCAAGAGCAAAGGTTACGATGTGACCACGGTCAACAATGGTCGTGATGCGCTCGACCTTGTGGCTGAACGACAGTTTGATCTCATAATTCTCGATGAGAACATGCCGGGCCTTACCGGTTTGGAGACATTGATGCTTATAAAGCAGTCGGCACCGCTCGTGCCGGTGATCATGATCACCAAAAGCGAGGAGGAGAATATAATGAACCAGGCCATCGGAAGCAAGATCTCCGACTACCTGATCAAGCCGGTCAATCCAACACAGATACTTCTGTCGATAAAGAAAAATCTGCATTCCGATCAGCTTGTAACGGAGACTACCGCGACTGCCTACCGGAGCCAGTTTACTGAAATATCGCAGCTGATAGGCGACTGCCGCACGATTGCCGACTGGCAGGATCTGTATGGCAAGCTTGTGTATTGGGAGATGGAGCTTGCAGCCTCGCCCGACAGCGGTATGGAGGAGATGCTTCTCATGCAGAAGCAGGAGGCCAATGTGGCATTCAACAAGTTTGTGCGCAAAAATTATGAATCGTGGCTCACTACCGATGATCATCCGCT
>CANPDS010000031.1 GCA_947573015.1 uncultured Muribaculum sp. | reverse complement strand
TGAAATGCCATGATGCCGACAGATCGAGACGGTGGTAGGATGGGAGAGTGCGGGAGTTGCGCTCTCCGAATACTGAGATAACGTTTTCTCCGATCAGATACAGTGCATTGACCGGTGTGATCGGACGTCCTGTTGCAAATGACCAGCATGCATCCAGCCCTATTGCGGAGTTCAGACGGTAGTGTCCTCGGATTGTGGTTGACAGGCGTTGTTCCACAGCTGCTGTTACCCATTGCGGCCCTACGGTAGGAAAGCGCCGTTGTGCCCGTCCCCATGAGAATGAAGCAGAACCGGTGAGGCGCCCGGATACTTTCGACGCCATAAGGCCGAAGCCGTAGTTGCGTCCGTCGCCGGTTATGATATGTTCACGGGAATTATACCCCGGCTCTATCAAGGTTATTGTGGTGCCGTCATACTCTGAAGCCCCAGTGTGGCGTTTGTAATAGATGTCGGCCGATAGATCCCAGCCTGAATTGTCGAAGGTCTGTACCCAGGATGCCGCCAATGTGCGTGCACGTTGCATCGGTAGGGTTTTGTCGGCTGTCAGCCAGAAGTTTGAAGCGAGCCCGATATCGGAGAAACCAACCTGATGGAGGGCTTGTGAATAGCTGGCGGCATGTAGATTGAAAGCTCCGGCAGAGGTGGACCAGGAGAGTGTGGCTGTAGGGTCGATGAATAGTGGATGATAGTCGGATGCGCTGTAGGCTGTGACTCGTGTGCCTATGGTGAGGCGCAATGCATTGGAGAGGGCGACGTCGCAGGCTATGTGGGCTGCTGCGCTACGTGTGTAGGTGCGGTCTGGGCGTGGAGTGCTCTCGTAGCCGTAGCCATCTACGGTGGCCCATTGCGGTATGCCTGATGTGAAGTCGGCCTCCGCGCCGAAGAGCAGGCGAGGATCTAACCGGCCTCCAAACGAGTATGATCCGTTGCCACGTGTGCCTGCCTGTGTGATAGAGGAGGGTACTTTGGCCGATATGCGTGTCATGGTCATGCCGAAGGTGGAACCGAAAGTGGATGCGTATATTGTCTGATGCCAATCAAAATTTGATGAGCGGTGTTCCCATTCGGCTGCTCCAAGGAGGTTGTGCCAGCGGAAGCGGGTGTCAAGGGCATAGCGTCGGTCGTTGGTGCCGAGGAAGTCGCGGTTGTAGAACACATGTGCCGATAAGCGGTCGTGATCTGTAGGGAAATAGCGTGCAGTGAGGTTGTAGTCGTTGAATCCGTAGTTGATACGTGTGGTATTTGCTTTCAGCAGATTGCCATAAAGTGTGTTGATATAGCTTATGCGCGTGGAGGCTGTTAGGTCGGCTCGTTTTCCGAGTGGTGCTGATATGGTGGCGCTGCTGGCGAGCATGCCTACATTCACCATCCCTTTCACACGCTTGGTGAGTGGGCGGCGAGGTGCGAAATCTATCCGGCCACCAAGCCGAGGAGGCATATCCGGGGTATGTACCGACTTCTCGACATGTACAATAGGATAGTGTTCGGCATTGAACACAGAAAAAATTCCGCCGAAGTGATATGGGAAAAATACCGGTGCGCCACCGATACTATAATATGTATGGGAATATTCAGTGCCATCGATAGAGACTCCTGATGCATAGTCGCCACCTGAAATGCCTGGCAGTGTTGTGATCAATCGCATGGCATCGGCCTCTCCGAATGCGCGCATTTGCTCACCTGATCTTACTGCATCGACAGTTACTGATGCGTCGGGTGAAATGCGTGCTGTGCGTGCTGATTGAGCCTCTACTGTCACTTCCTTCAGATTGATGCTGTCGGGGATTGTCGGCATATTGTCGGTCGGGGATGCTCCGTTGAGGCTTATTGCAGATAAAAGCGAGAGCCACGCTGTAGACGCGGCTCTTGCTATGTGTATACGGTATGTCGGTGATTCCGGCATTGTTTTAATAAACTTGCGCTTGAATCAAAAATTGAGTCAAGGTTATTAAGGCTGTTGAGGTATGATTAATCGAGGCCGAAGGCACGCATGTATGTTTCTACAATGCTCTGGATAGCTTCGAGAGAACCGTTGAGCATGCCGCTTTCGAGGACACCTTCCAACGACATGGCCTGGCAACCGGCGAGTTTCACCATAGGCTGGATTTCGTACCATGTGTAGCTCCATTCTTCATGAGGCATAGCTGCCCATGTAAGTGTGCCCTGCTCGTAAGATGTGTTGCCGAAGCAGAGTGTGGTCTTCACATTGTCGTTGATCGCTTTGACAAATGCGTTTGTCAAAGCGAGGTTTTCGTCGTCGAAATCACCATTGGCAACCATGTCGCGCAACGAGTTGCATGATGCCGACACCTGGATGCGGTCGAGGAAGTCGGCCTTTGCAGTTGCTCCGGAGAAAAGATTGTCGATCTGGGCTGCGATCTGGCTCTGGCTGAGATTGCCGAGCTGCTCGATCTTCTGCATGTCGCAGAGGCTTGAACCCTTGACTTCGCCGGTAGAGTAGAATACGCGTGTGGTACCGATATGTGCGCTTGCGTTCTCAACGATCTTGGAGTCGGTGCCTATAGTCTCGGCATTGGCCTGTATGTTGGCAACGTAAGCTGATGTCTTTATAGAGAAGTTGTGTGCTGCTACATTGACGTTGCTTTCCACTACTGCGCTTGCTGCTGTCTGGCCGTTGTAAGTCATTGCCATGGTCATTCTGGCGGGAACAGTAACTGTCCAATGTGTAGTGATTTCATAGTCAGTCCACTGGCCGTTGTTGTAATCATAGTCCCAGTCGGTAGTGTCGAAGTTGCCGCTCCAGCTTTCTTTGCTTATAGATAGGGATACTTCAACCCTGTCTTGCTCGGAGCGGAAGATGATGGCATTTGAGCTGGACGCTGTGCGTGACCATACATACTCCTCTTCCTCGCGGTCGTAGACGGGGGTGTATACGCCGAGGTAATTATGTTAGGGTTAGTTAATCGGGTTGATTGTAAATGTGTTGGTGCAAAGATATATTATTTCTTCGTTGAATGCAAGCATTTTGGCTATTCTTTTTGTTAGTATATTGCCAACAGGTTGTAAAAATAAAAATCTTGATCTATATGTATCTGTCAACAACTACCGTAGATAATAGAATCCGATTCAGAAAATTGGATTATTCAGCACTTGATGCAGTGTTGCCTTTTATGCGTCGCTCACGCAGCCGCACATGTGATTATACGATTGCTGGAATGCTTATGTGGGCCGATTATTTTGGATATGAATATGCAGTGATAGATAATACGCTTTTTGTAAAGGGTGTTGCGGAGAATGACCGTTCAATTCCGGCATTCTCGCTGCCGATCGGTGATATGCCTCTTGCGGATGCTGTGGCGTTGTTGCGCGGTTATTGCCGTGATCAAGGGGTGCCGCTTGTGTTTTCAGCTGTGCCGGAGGATCGTGTGGCTGAACTGCGTGCACTTGGTGAGTGTCGCGTGGAAGAACTTGCCGATTGGGCCGACTATTTGTATAATGCCCGCGATCTGGCTACGCTGCCAGGCAACCGTTATAGTAAGAAGCGTAATCATGTGAATAGATTTGTTTCAGATCATCCAGGGAGCACTTTGATCGAACTTACGCCTGATATGGTTGATGATGTGAGAGCTTTCCTTGATACTCTTCCTCTGGACTATGAGCATGAAACAGCTCTTGTGGAGCGTCGGGAAGTAGATCGTATGCTCGATATGTGGGGCATGATACCGATGGATGGAGCGGTGCTGCGCACGCCCGACCTTGGCATAGTGGCATTTGCCATAGGAGAAGTGGTGGGCGATACTCTATATGTGCATATCGAGAAGATGGCTCATGGAGTCAATGGTGCCGGGGAGAGTATCAACAAGGGATTTGCCTCGATGATGCTCGAACGTTATGGAATGGCTTATGTCAACAGGGAGGAAGACGCCGGTGATGAGGGACTTCGAAAGGCTAAGGAGTCATACCATCCGGTAATGATGTTGCGCAAGTATAATGTCGAGCTGTTGTGATGGATGGAGATGAATATATTTGTTTTTAACAGGCTCTTATAAGGAGACTGGCTTGAGAGATGCACTACCATTCAACACGGAAACCGCTGCCACCCCATATAATGAAAAGAGTTTGGTAGAAAAAGAGTCGGGATGACAGCGGTTGTTGGTTGTCGAGATGGGTAATCAGATGGAGGAGAGCTCAATAAGCTTGCACCATTGGTCTTCGTAGTGCAAGGCTCTTTGATTGTAGCTTGACAGCTTGAATCCGGTACGGGGACTTAGAGCCAACCGCGATGGCTCGATCCATTGTGTCGCATTATGGATCATCTCAATCAGTGAACTGGTGTTTTCCGGGAAGGGGCTATGGGCATCCGTTAAACCGAGTACCACGGACTTTTCTTGCGGAATGTGACGAAGTACCTCTGTCGCATAATCATTCCCGAGGTCCAATGGTATGAAAAACTTATCCACATTAAGTGAAGATAAGGCTTTTGGCATGATGTTGTCAGGGTATTCTATGTGCTCCCATTCGGGCACTATGGTATCGCCTCCGGAAATATATATGGACTTTTCCATCGTTTCAGGCAATCCCTCAAGTGAACGGTTGATCACACTGATCAGCTCAAGGTGGAGCTTGATTAAGTCAACACCCCCTTGAAGAAGACGTTTGGTATAGATGTCATCGCACATCAGGCCAAGCGCGGTGTCGTCGTATTGAAGAGAATCGCAACCGAGTTCATGGAGGTGGAGGCCTGTCTGTCGATATGCGCTTGCGATGTCATCAATCAAATCGTCCATTGATGCCGGATATATATTATGGGGCTGTCCATCGGAGATAGCGTATATTTCTAAGAGTAGGTTTGCCGGTGACGGAAGTGTCTGACGGCATCGTGCACGCCTGGCGACCATGCTGTGAAGAAATCTGAAGTCATCGAAGAACTGATGATCCGGATTGAATCCGATGCGTCCGGTGATATGGAGAAGATCGGTAGAGGTCTCTACGGATTGGTATATGTGACCGGAGGAAATATTTTCACAGGAAATGCCATTTAGGCCAAACCAGAAGTCGTTTGCCCAGTGCTTACGACGCAGTTCGCCTGAGGTCACAAACGGTACACCGCAAGCTATCTGGCGTTCTACTATGTCGCACACTGCATCATCTTCCTCTGAAGTCAGTTGCGGACGGTCGATTATGCCCCGTTCAAAATCAAGTCGAGCAGAGATGAGGTTTTCATCCGGCAGAAAACTGCCGACAGATTCTATTGTCATTATGATTAGCTTTTGTTATTAAACACCCTCTTAAAATTCGCTTAGACACACGCATCGGTGTTCTTAGAATATTCCGTTGACTCCGCAGAAAATCAGTACGATGTATCCCAGAATCAAGCCGATCAAGCCCATGATAAGCCCTGTCTTGACCATATATTTTTGCTGGATAAAGCCTGTCGCGTCGGCAAGAGCATTTGGTGGGGTTGATATTGGCAATATCATAGCTACTGACGAGCATATCGCAACTCCGATAAGTAGGGTTGAAATTCCTCCGAATGGTGCTAATTGTTCGGTCATCGAACTTCCGGCAATGGCGAGTATTGGTATGAATAGTGCGGCAGTAGCTGTGTGACTGATGAAGTTGGCCATGAGATAGCAGAGTAAACCAGAGCCTATTATGACAACCATAGGCGACCATGATCCGAAAGGCACTGCTTCTATGAGATGTCCGGCCAAGCCGGATTCTTTCATGGCGACTCCGAGGGCAAACGCGCCAGCTATCATCCAAAGGATGCTCCAGGAAAGTTGTTCAAGGTCGCGCTTGGTTATGATTCCCGACATGCACAGCACAGCTACAGGAAGCATAGCTACTACATTGGCATTGACTCCCGTGACTGAATCAGTAAGCCAAAGGAGGATGGTGATACCAAATGTGATATATACCACCGAATCTTTCCAATGTGGCTTGTGAAGCGACTCTATCTGTAGGTGAATTGTTTTTTGCTTAAATGGAAACATCCGTTTAAGAACAAACCAGGCAATAAATAGTAGAATCAAAGTCAGAGGTACCATCACCATCATCCATTGTCCGAAGCCGATTCCCATATCCATACCGTTAGGGTCGTTAAGGAATTTGAGCGCGATGGCGTTGGGTGGAGTGCCTATGGGTGTACCCATGCCTCCGATGTTGGCTCCAACCGGAATTGCAAGGGCCAGTCCAATTTTACCTTTACCGTCGGCCGGCAAGGCGCTTAGAACGGGGGCAAGGAATGTGAGCATCATTGCAGCGGTTGCCGTATTGCTAATAAACATTGAGAAAACAGCAGTTACGAGAATAAAGCCGAGCAGCACATTTTCTGACTTCGTGCCGAATGGAAGCAACATTAATTTTGCAAGCTTGACATCAAGCCCGGATTTTGTTGCGGCTATGGCAATGATGAAACCTCCTATGAAAAGCATGATTGTAGGATCGGCGAAGCAATGCAATATATCAGTATTGTTGACAAGATTGCTCAGTTTATTACCGTCGGGTCCGGTTTGGAAAAACCATAGTGCGCTGTTTGATGCGCAGAAAAGCAACAGGACCACGACAACGAGTGATGTAGTCCAGGCCGGGACGGCATCGAACAACCACATCAGTGCGGCAAACATAAATATTGCCAGCACACGATGTTCTACAACAGACAAGTCAGGCAACCCATATATAGCGGATGGCGCTATCCAGAAAAATAGTGGGATTATTATTGCAAAAAACAGTTTGAGTGTTTTGATGCCTATCGGGTTGCGGTTACTGCGGTGTTCTTTTTTCCATCGGTGATAATCCTCGACCAGATGGAATCCGTGAAACATAGTGAACATGGTAGTGTCTTTATGGATTGGATTTGGTGATTTTTCGATAAGGATTTACACCGGAAAGATAGAATCCGCTTTGCAGATCGGTCTCATATTCCGGCCACAGCAGACCTCCGAAATTATATAGTATAAACGAGAGTTGCCGGACGTAGAGTTTAGACCGGTGCAGCCATTCTTGAATACTGTGGAACTCAAACGGGAATTCCTTTTCGCACCTTGTACATTTCATAAATTGATAATGATGTTTTAAGGTGGAAAAGATTAAAGGCAGGAGAAGCGGTGTCGCTAAAAGTCAGAGCACAGCAAAACAGTTGCGACAAATTGACGTAACTGATGTATGAAATCCGGAAAGATTTTATTTTGATGTATTCCGACGAAATTGGTCCTATGTTGATTCTCCTCACTTCAAAATCTAATCCACGAGATTATTGAAATAAATATGTATGGCAGGTCTCCTGACTTATCCCGTTTCATCGGCGCCTTCCCATCAATGATGCTGACAGTGGCTTTATGTCGATGTTTTTTGGTGAATTACAGTAGCGGGTCTGTCCCGGATTTGCACCGGGTTCCCTATTAATCGCGTTTAAGCGAACCAAAACATGGCGCAAAAATAACATTTTCCGATCATTTCACCAAGTATATTATTGGTATGGCATTGCCCAAATAAATTTGGCAATGCACTAGACTTATTTGTATCTTTGTCGGAAATCCCTAATTCCCACGCATGATGAAGTACTTTGTATCAGTCGGTGAGCCTTCCGGCGACCTGCACGCCTCAGAGCTTATAGCCGCATTGCGGAGTGATGATCCTTCGGCTGAAGTAGCGTTTCTCGGTGGTGACCTTATGGCTGAGGCTGCCGGTGTGGCACCTGTGATACACTATCGTGAGATGGCTTTCATGGGTTTCAGTGAGGTGTTGCGCCATTTGCCGCAGATAGTGTCGAACATGCGTCGCGCTCGCCAGGCCATAGATGAGTTTGGCCCTGATGTGCTCATATTGGTGGATTATCCGAGTTTCAACCTGAAGCTTGCCGCATATGCCAAGGAGCGTGGTATAAAAGTGGCTTACTATATATCGCCTAAGGTATGGGCGTGGAAAGAGTGGCGTGTGAAGCAGATCCGAAGATATGTCGACTGTCTGTGCTGCATACTGCCATTTGAGCCTCAATTCTATAAAACGCGGCATGATTACGATGCGTGTTATGTCGGCAATCCGTCGGTGAAGGAGGTCGACGGACGATTGATGAAAGCATCGTCGCGTGAAGAGTTCCTGCGGCGTCATGGCTTGCCCGAGCGTCCGATAATCGCGCTTGTGCCTGGTAGCAGACGCAGCGAGATTAAGAATAATCTTCAGGTGATGGAGATGGCGGCTTCGCGTTTTCCGGAATATAACATGGTGATTGCCGGCGCACCTGGAATTGATCTTTCGTATTATGGATACTATCTTACTCCAGGCACATCAATCGTGTGTGATGATACGTTTGAGCTTATGTATCATGCAGAAGTGGCGTTGGTGACATCAGGTACGGCTACTCTTGAATGTGCCCTTGCCGGGACGCCGCAGGTAGTGTGCTATAGGGCCAACGGGGTGAAACTGTCGTATAAGATAATGGAGAAATTGCTGAAGGTGCCTTATGTGTCTCTGCCTAACCTGATAGCTGGTAGGGAGATAGTGCCTGAGATGCTTGTGCATAGGTGTACGCCTGATCTTGTGGCCCGAGAGCTTGGCAATATCCTTCCAGGCAGACCTGGGCATGATAATCAACTTGAAGGATACCGCGACATGCGTGCTATACTCGGCACGGATGATGCTCCGGCTACCGCCGCACGTCTGATTGCCGGATTGTGCCGTGTCAGATGATGCTGGGTGGTGTGTCAGGGATATGTGATGATAGTATACGCCACTCGGCCGGGTAAAGGTTGTTGGCGCGGTTGCCGAGATTTTTAACAAAACCTAAGGGATTACCGCAGTAGGTCAGCAGTATGAATCCACGCGGAGTGTCGGGTGGCAGAGTTATGGCTTCGCGCCGCAGATAAGCCACGGCTTCCGGATAGGTAAGGCCGACGGTTGGGAATGCTTCCTTGCGTATGTCGGTGCTCAATGCGAGGGCTTGCGCCGGGATATAGTCGCGCCCTTTGATGGTGGCTATTTCAGTGCCGGCACATACTATATCAAGTGTGTTTTTCAGCTCTTTGATGGTGGCATCCCAGCTGTCGGGGTGTATGGTTACTTTCGTGCCGTTGCAGGTGAACCGATATTTTTCCGCATCATTGATCCATTTGCGGCATTCTTCCGGTACTGCTGTCGCAGAGGCTGATGTGCCTTTTGATTTGCCTTTATGTTCCTTTGTTGTGGTGCGCTGCTTTCCGTGGTCATGTATGGATGTGGGGGCAGGCTCACCTTTTGATACCATAAATATGGTCTGCCCTTCACCTCGTACGTGGCCCGGGACAAAGTGAAGGCATCCGTCGGTGGTAATGGTTCCCCAGTTTTCAGGTGTTTCAATCGGTATGTGGCGTGCATCGGGGCATTCGCTGAGAATATGTGTGAGCATATCCTCATTTTCGGCACGATTGTAGGTGCAGGTGGAGTATATAAGTATGCCTCCGGGGCGCAGTGCTTCCCAGAGATTTGCCACTATCTCGCGCTGACGTGCGGCGCACTCCTCTACCAGCGCCGGACTCCATTGCCGCAGAGCCTCAGCATCTTTACGGAACATTCCTTCGCCGGAGCATGGTACATCGGAAATGATTATGTCGAATTTATTGTGAAGTTTGCGGAAACGGGATGTATCGCCGCGCGTCACCATGACTGCCGCTGATCCCCATTTCGCCACATTCTCGGCGAGCACTATGGCACGTGCCGGCATATACTCGTTGGCCACAACCATCGATCCCTGTGGTAGCGCGTCGATGGCTGCGGTGGTCTTTCCGCCTGGTGCGGCACATGCGTCGAGGAGCAGCAGGTCGCTCTGTGGAGCAAGCAGCCCGACCGCTTTGCGCACTGCCATATCGATCACCATTGATGAGGCGTCCTGCACGTAATAGAGGCCTTGGTGCATGGCGGGATCCCAGGTGAAAGCTGGCCGAGCATCGAGCCAGAAGCCTGATGCGCACCATGGCACGACGGTTGCGTCAGTCGGTAGGCATATTCCTTTACCTCTGTTGATTCGCACACTTACAGCCGGCTCTTCGGCAAGGGCTTCTTCCAAGCCTGGGAATGGACTGATGAACTCTTTCGGTAGCATGATGGTGGTGGTGATGAGTGGGGTTTGTTGGGGATTTTCTTAACTTTGTGGTATGCTGACGCCTATACATGCCATATGTCTGCGTACGGTGCGCTATAACGACCGTAGCAATATTCTTACGTTGTACACACGTGAGCGAGGCCGTCTGTCGGTGCTTGTGAAGTCGGGTGCCGGACGAGAGGCTGCCCGTCAGCGTGCTCTTACCATGCCGCTTGCGTTGGTGGATGGTGTGGCCGAACTGCGTGCCGGTCATGAACTGGCTACCGTACGCGATATGCGGCCTACACTGTCATTTGCCACACTGCATGCCGATCCTGTCAAGATAGCGATGGCCATGTTTCTCACAGAAGTGCTTGGTGTCGTGATGCCCGAAGGTGATCCTGACGAATTGCTTTTTGACTATGTGGCCGATGCTGTGGCACGTCTTGATGCGATGGGGGATGGTACGGCAAATTTCCATCTGGCGTTTCTGTATCATCTTGGTCGATTCATCGGTATTGAACCGGATGTGGCTACATATAGCGCAGGCGCGGTATTCGATATGCTGGAGGGCACATTCCGCAGTACTCCTCCGCTCCACAGACATTTTCTTACTGGAGCCGACGCTGCAGCTGTGGTGATGTTGAGCCGTATGCGTTGGGACAATCTGCGTGCATTCAGGTTGAGCCGTGGGGAGCGGCGCCGCATATTGTCGGTGATGACCGATTATTATGGGCTTCACTATACACGTCTTACCGGACTGCGCTCAATGGAGATTCTTACGGAAATCTTTGATTAATAGGAGGCTTGATGGTCTGCGCTTGTTGATGGAATGGGTAGTTGCGTGGGGCAGTGTGTATGAAATGACAATATGGTGTGTAGGATGTCATTTGAGCAACTGCCGGCCTTCGGGGGGATTTTCTCCGTACCATTTTGAGTAGGAGAGATAGTTGCGTGCTATCTTCTGGTTGATTTCCTTTGATTTTTCGGGATCGACCATCTTCATGAATTTGGCCGGTACTCCAGCCCAGAGTTCGCCATCACCAATCTTGGTATTTGAGAGCACGACGGCACCGGCTGCTACCTGTGCGCCTCTGCCAACCTCGACATTATCCATCACGACAGACCCCATGCCGATGAGGGCATAGTCGTTGATTTTCGCTCCGTGAATGGTTACATTGTGTCCTATAGACACATCGTTGCCTATCTCGATAGTTGATTTTTCATATAGGGTGTGGAGCACCGATCCGTCCTGGATGTTTACACGGTCGCCGATACGGATGGCGTTGACGTCGCCACGTACTACTGCGTTGAACCACACGCTGCAGTCGCGTCCCATTACTACATCGCCTACGATGGCGGCGTTGTCGGCGAGGAAAGTACCTTCGCCTATCTGCGGTGTGAATCCGCATACTGATTTTATGAGTGCCATATTTATTGAGAGGGGAGTGGATAAGAGTCAGAGAATGTGCGTTTGAATTGAAAGAGATGACTATTGACGTTCTATCGGCGCACATGCGTTATCGAGCCATGTGCGGCAATTGTCAGGAAGATAATCGGCCAATTCCGACCATACCTTGCGATGGTATGCATTGATCCATTCTATTTCGGCATCTGTGAGGATACTGAGATCCATAAGTGACCGGTCGAACGGGAAAAGCGACAGGACCTCAAATTTGAGGAACCGACCGAACTCTGTGTCGCCGGCATCGGTGGTGAGCACCAGATTTTCGCAGCGTATGCCGTAGCGTCCGGAAAGATATAGCCCCGGTTCGTCGGACGTTACCATGCCTGGGCGCAATGCCACGGGGTTTTCTTGCAGACGGATGCTTTGTGGGCCTTCGTGTACATTTAGGAAGAATCCTACACCGTGGCCAGTGCCGTGGAGATATGTCTTGCCGTCTTGCCAGAGGAACTGGCGGGCGAGCACATCGAGCTGTGCTCCACGGGTGCCTTCGGGGAATACAGCCTGAGCCAGTGCGATGTGTCCTTTCAGCACGAGGGTGAAGTCGCGGCGTTCATCAGGTGTCGGATTCCCGAGAGATATGGTGCGGGTTATGTCGGTAGTTCCATGCAGATATTGTCCGCCGGTGTCTATGAGCAGCAATCCTTCAGGATGCAGTGTCGCGTTTGATTCCGGGGTCGGCTCATAGTGTACTATGGCACCATGTTCGGCATAACCTGCGATTGTGCCGAAGCTGTCGCCGCGATAGCTTTTGTTTTCTGCGCGATAGCGGCTGAGAGTGTCAACTACATCAAGTTCGGTCACTGTGTCGCCATTGCCGAGACGTGAGGTTATGTCTACCACGGCTTTCACCATTGCCGCACCTTCGATTACCATGGCGTGGCGCAGGTTGCGCAGCTCTACATCGTTTTTTTCGGCTTTCATAGCCGGTACGGGCGATGGCGCATACACCCATTTTGTGCCGTTTATAGCGCTTAGAGCAGACGGAAGTGTGGCGGGATTGGCGAGGATTGACGCCTTGGATGAGGCAAGAAATCTTCGCATATCGTTATATGGGCGGACATCGATCTTCAGTGTCTTTAGGTATTGGCGAACGTCGTCAGTGAGTTTTTTCTCCTCGATAAATAGTGTGCCACCTTCCGGTGCTATATATAATGTGGCGGTGAACACAGGGTTGAACTCCACATCATTTCCGCGAAGATTGAGCAACCATGCAATGGCATCAAGTTCGGTTATGAACATAGCGTCTGCACCGATGTTGGCAATGGCTTCGCGCAGGCGGTTGAGCTTGCTTCCGGCCATTTCTCCGCAGTATGCATCGGATAATATGTATACCGCATCTTCTGGGAGCGGTGGCCGATCGGTCCATATGGAGTCGGATGGACGGAAATCGGTGTCGATGGATATTCCGGCGTTATTTAGGTCGCTACGCAGGGCGTCAAGTGAATTTTTTGTGAATAGCATTCCGTCGATGCCCACTGTATCGCCCTTATGTAATACATTAATTATATATGATGGGATCGAAGGGGTGGATGGAATGCCATCTTTCATCAGTTCGATGGTGGTACCTTCGAGTTGCTGCTCTGCCTGTAGGAAATAGCGTGAATCAGTCCATAGTGCTGCCGATGAGAGTGTGACTACGAGTGTCCCGGCCGAGCCATTGAATCCTGAGAAGTATTCGCGCACATGCCAGTGGGAGGCCATGTATTCGCTTTGGTGTGGATCGACGTGCGGTATTATGGTGGCCGTGACGCCACATTCTTTCATTTTGGCCCGCAGCGCTTCAAGGCGTGCTATTATTATATGGTAATCCATTGCTGTAGGGGCGGAGAGAGGCTTTTTGAGGTGAATATTTGCAAACTTACGAAAAATATTGCTTGGATTGATGGGAAATTCAAAAATAAGTCGTAAATTTGCGCTGCAATAATGAAGGACTGATCTTCATAATTGCTTCAGATGTCTTAGTAATAAGACTTTGAATAAAAATAAAACACAGTGCATTGAAATTTTTCCTCTAAAAATTTGCATATATCGAAAAAGGTGCTTAACTTTGCACCCGCATTGATGACCCAAGGGTTGCTAATGCGAAACCGATAAGAAAGAGATGCCTCTTTAGCTCAGTTGGCCAGAGCACGTGATTTGTAATCTCGGGGTCGT